>CAZQQL010000004.1:0-60354 GCA_964595455.1 uncultured Dehalococcoidaceae bacterium | reverse complement strand
CCCGCCCGGGCTGCCGGCAGTTCCGGTTTGGTGCGCTTCTGAGCGCCTGCCGGCATCGTCGCTGGGCCCGGGAATTACCCGGGCTTTTTTATTGTCCGTTAACAAAGAAACATTATCATGAAGAAAGAGATTGTGTGCACCGTTTGCCAGAAACCGGAGAAATCAGGAAAAAGCTGGAAAATCGCTAACTACGTATTTGAAAATGCATCGTGAAATGCATTATAAATAGAAGAGACAAATAAACTCGGGAAGGTGCCGATTTGGCTAAGAAGGTTCAACCGGAAAAACCGCGGGCTATGACCCGCCGAGCGATATCCCACCATCAGAAGGCGCAGCGCCGCCAGCGGTTCATATTCTTCGGAGGGATCGGGATAATCGCGATAGTGGTCGTGCTGGTTATCGTCGGGGTCATCGTGGGCGAGGTCCTGCCCAACAGCAAGACCGTGCTGGCCATCGCGGACCAGGAATACGATTACGGCTATTACGTGGATGCTCTCAAGGTGCAATCCATATTACAAAGTGAAGCGAAACCCTCCGACGTCAACGCCCAGCTCCCGCAGGCCATCCAGCAATACCAGATGCTGCGTGACGGGGCCGCTTCCCTGAACATCACCATCAGCGATAACGAAGTCAAGGACAAGATAAAAGAAATCGGCCTGGAAGCAAATGACGCTACCATGGACATGATCCGGGCGCAGTTGCTGATCCCCAAGCTTAAGGAGCATTTCGGTACCAAGATCGCTGAAACGATGCCGCAGGTAAACCTGGAAGCGATCCTGGTGGAGAGCGAAGCGGTTGCCCGAGATATCCGTCAGGAACTGGCGGACAGCGATAACATAACGGAACTGGCCAAGGAATACGGCCTGAACTACTATTCACAGAACGACTATATGGGCGCCTTCGGTTGGCACCCCGCGTCCATCCACGAGGATTACCTGGGTACTTCCATCCCTGTGGACTGGGCATTTGAAGCCGAAGCCGGAGATGTCAGCCAGCCGCTCTCGGACAACGAGACCTGGAAGAAGAAAGGGTACTGGCTCCTGCGGGTCAATTCCATTGAAGAGGAAGCCGTTTCGGAGAACGAGACCGCGGTGTCCGCCAACGTATCCGGCATCCTGTTGAACAGTGAGGAGCAGGCGAAGTCCATACGGGAGAGACTGAACAACGGCGAAGACCTGGCTGCCATCGCGGAAGAGTTCTCACAGTACTCGGTTTCCAAGCAGAACGGGGGAGAACTCGGGGTTTTTGAAAAACCGTCGGATAACACGACGCACGCCCTGAGCGAGGCGACCGATCCCTACATTTTCGGGGAAGATACGGAAACAGGCGTCTGGAGCGACCCTATCCCGGACGAAGGCTACTGGACGCAGGGCGGCGCCTGGCTCGTGAGGGCGGTGGATGTCGATGAAAACCGGGCGGTGTCGGAAGAAGACCGCACCTTCCTGATCAATGAGCAATTCGATAACTGGATGACGCTGCTGAGTTCGAACGCCGTTTACCAGCCGGTGAATACGCTCTCCGACGAGCAGAAAGTGGAAGCCATCGCGGAAGCCGAGCGATATCTTGCCGGCATGGCGAACCGGGCATAGTATGAACGCACCGCGTAGTGTCGGCATCGGGGTCCTGGGTCTCGGCGTCGTGGCTGGTCGCGTCGCCCGCGTGCTGGCGGAAAAAGCCGAAGAACTCTCCGGACGGGCCGGGTGTACGCTCATCCTCCGCAGGATAAAAGTGCTGCCGGAGGACTTGGAGCGGCCGCTCGTCAGGGAACTCGGCGAAAGCCTGTTCACCACCGACGATGACGAATTTTTCAACACACCCGGCATGGACATCGTCGTTGAGGCCATCGGCGGCGAGCACCCGGCCTACGAATACCATAAGCGTGCGCTTGCCGCGGGCAAGCACGTCGTCACGTCCAACAAGGAACTCATCGCCAAGCACGGGCCGGAGCTTCTCAAGCTGGCCCATGACAAAGGCGTCGGTCTTCAGTACGAAGCCAGCGTCGGCGGTGGTATCCCTCTCATCGCGCCGTTCAAGCATGACCTGGTGGCGAATACCATCACCGGCATCTTTGCCATCATCAACGGGACCACGAACTATATCCTGACCCGGATGGCCCGAGAAGGCGCGGATTTCAGCACGGTGCTGAAGCAGGCGCAGGAACTGGGTTACGCCGAGGCGAACCCGGAGAACGACGTCGAAGGCTACGATTCGCGTTACAAGCTGGCTATCCTGGCCTCGCTCGCTTTCCAGACCGCGGTGCACCCGGAACAGATATCGCGGGAAGGGATAACCAGGCTGACCGGCCGGGACTTCCGCTACGCGGATGAACTTGGTTTCGTCATCAAGCTGCTGGCGATCGCCAAGCTGGACGGGAACGCCGTCGAAGCCCGCGTCCATCCGGTGTTTATACCAAGAGAAGCGGCGCTGGCCAAGGTGGAAGGCGTCTACAACGCCGTCCAGGTGGAAGGCGACCTCGTCGGCAAGGTGACCTTTATCGGGCAGGGCGCCGGAGCGGACCCGACGAGCAGCGCCGTGGTAGCGGACGTCATCTGCTCGGCGCGGAAGATAAGCCTGGGTATCGGCAGCATCTCAACCTGGAAACCGTCACGGGGCCTGCGCGTGAAGTCGATGGAAGACATCGTGACGCAGTACTATATCAGGCTCAAGGCCGCGGACCGGCCGGGCGTGCTGGCGGGCATCGCCACAGCCTTCGGGGAGAACGGCATCAGCATCGCCTCCGCCATCCAGCCGGAATCGGACGATGTCACACAGACGGCGGAGATCGTCATCATGACCCATCCCGCCCGTGAGGCCGCCATGCAGCAAGCCCTGGCCCGCCTCAAGGCTCTCGACGAGGTCAGGGAAATCAGCAATTTCATACGCGTCGAGGAAATAGAAGGAGGCTAGCCACGTTACTCGGAGTTCTCAGACATTACAAACAATACCTGCCGATCACCGGTAAGACCCCGATGTTCACCATCGGGGAAGGCGATACACCGCTGGTCAAGTCCGAGCGGCTGGCTGAGCGCATCGGCTGTAAAGCACTGTATTTGAAGTTCGAAGGCTGCAATCCAACCGGGTCATTCAAGGACCGGGGCATGGTCATGGCGGTTGCCAAGGCCGTGGAAGAAGGCAGCCGCGCCATCATCTGCGCCTCCACCGGCAATACCAGCGCCTCTGCGGCGGCCTTCGCCGCGCACTGCGGCCTGGAATGCATCATCGTTATCCCCGGCGGCAAGATAGCCATGGGCAAGCTGGCCCAGGCCATCGTCTACGGGGCCAGGATCATCGCCGTAAAGGGCAACTTCGACGAAGCATTGAATATTGTCCGTGAACTCAGCGAACACAATCCGGTCACGCTGGTCAATTCCCTCAACCCGTACCGCATCGAGGGTCAGAAGACCGCTTCATTCGAGATCATCGACGACCTCGGCGACGCACCCGACCTGCATGTCCTACCGGTGGGTAATGCCGGCAACATCACCGCCTACTGGAAGGGCTACAAGGAGTATTACGAACTGGGCAAGGCGACGCACAAGCCGGTCATGTACGGGTTCCAGGCGGAAGGCTCGGCGCCCATCGTGCGGGGATATCCGATAGAAAAACCGGAGACGGTCGCCACGGCGATACGCATCGGCAATCCGGCGAGCTGGAAGCAGGCCGAAGCCGCCCGGGACGAGTCCGGCGGCATCATCGATATGGTCAGCGACGAGGAAATACTCGCCGCGCAGCGTATCATGGCGGCGGAATCAGGCATCTTCGGGGAACCGGCGTCCTGCGCGCCGCTGGCCGGGCTGATCAAGCGCAAGGGCCAGGGCGAGAATTTCTCCGGTAAGGTGATCGTCTGCGTTGTCACCGGCAACGGTCTGAAGGACATCGATACAGCGTTACGGCAGGCCCCGGAGATCCAGCAGCTTCCCGCCGAGCTTCCGGCGGTTGAAAAAGCCCTTGGGTGGAAATAGGCTGATAACGAAGCCTGAACCTATCTCGCTTCCCTTTCAAAGGGATGCGGGTGACTGATTTATCCGGGATAAGCACGGCGGCGACCTCACCCCTGTATCCCCTCTGCGCAAGCAGAGAGGGGGTTGTCCGGTTTCGGCCCGATTCAAACAGGAAGAGCAGGCCGGATTAGCTATTTCCCGCACCATTTCTTGTTGTAGGTACGGATGACAATTACCGCCTGACGGCATATAATGCCAAAAACCGGATGATATTATCCCTCACAGGAGGCATGCGATGATTGACCAGGAAAAAATCAAGAAAGCCATGCGCGAGATGCTCCTCGCGATAGGCGAAAACCCGGACCGGGACGGCCTGCTGAACACGCCGAAACGTGTGGCCGAGATGTATTCCGAGCTGTTCATGGGACTCGACAAGGACCCCGGCGAGGACCTGGAGGTGGGGTTCGAACTGGGACACCGGGAGATGGTGGTCCTCAAGGACATTCCTTTCTATTCCATGTGCGAGCATCATCTGCTGCCGTTCTACGGGGTTGCCCACGTGGGGTACATACCGAATGCCGAGGGAAGGATCGTCGGTATCAGCAAGCTGGCGCGCGTCGTCGAGACGGTAGCACGCCGGCCGCAGGTGCAGGAACGCATGACGACGGAGATAGTGGACACGATCTACAAGAGGCTGAAGGCTACCGGGGCCGGTGTGGTCATTCACGCGGAGCACATGTGCATGATAATGCGGGGCATCAAGAAGCCAGGCGCCAATGTCATCACGTCATCGCTGCGGGGCACGTTCCGGAGCAATGGTGTGACCCGCGCCGAATTCTTTTCCCTCATACATAGTAAGTAATAGATATGGCTAATGGACCGAGCGGGGCGCGTGACATCTTCACAGGAACGGCGGGCTATTATTCCCGATTCCGGCCCGGGTATCCTGAGGAGATGTTCGCCATGCTCCGTGGAAAGTTCGGACTGAATGCCCGTTCACGGGTCCTCGATCTGGGCTGCGGTCCCGGCCTGTTGTCCTTCAAACTGGCGCCGTACGCACCCGATGGACGCTATGAAGAGACCGCCGTCGTGGATGCCAAGATGGCCAGGAAGCGGTAGCTCACGCCGCTTGCTTTAATTGGAAGTTATACCTATATTTAGAGTAGTTATCGAGGTTTCCGCTTGTCATCCACTCCATCGCCTTCGGGCGGTATGCATTCCGTACAGTTAGCGCGGCGCGGCTGGAAAGGGATCTTCGATGCCCTGAAGATTGCCGATTTCCGTAAATACTGGCTGAGCCTGTTCGTGCTTAATTTCGGCGGGCAGATGCTTATGCCGGCCCAGTCCTGGCTGGCCTATGAACTGACCGGCTCTCCCCTGAAACTGACGCTGGTGATGGCCATGCAGTCCATCCCCTGGTTCCTGCTTTCCCTGTATAGCGGGGTCATCAGCGACCGTATCCAGAAACGCGATGTCATCATCGCCTGCCAGATGATATCGACCTTTGTGGCCGCTATCATCGCGGTCCTGATCGCGACGGGGAATATTGAATACTGGCATCTGCTGGTGAGTTCTTTCATCGCCGGCATCAACGGGGCGTTCAATCAGACCGCCCGTAACTCCATCATGGCGGAACTGGTCCCCCGGGAGCGGCTGTATAACGCTATCGCCCTGAATAATGTCGGCGCGTGTACGGCCTCCATCATCGGTCCTGCCATCAGCGGCATCATCATCGGAGCGGTCAGTACACAGGGGGCCTACTACGCCGGTATCGGTCTCTACGTTATCGGCATCGTCATGATGTTTGCGGTACCGGTGACGGGCAAACTGTCCCGCGTTAAACCGGGGTCCATGGTCACCCATCTGATGGAAGGTTTGCGCTATGTAAGAGGCCACCGGGTACTTATGACTTTGTTGGTGCTGGAGCTGGCCCTGACGTTGTTCGGTGTGACCTATTCCGGTCTGATGCCGGTGTTCGCGGGGTTGTGGAACCTGGAATCGGAGGGATACGGTTTCCTCCTGGCAGCTTCCGGGGTCGGTTCGCTGCTGGCGTCGCTGACCGTTGCCAGCCTGGGCAATTACAAACGCAAAGGTGGGCTGATACTGATTTCCGGTATCGTTTTCGGGCTGATGCTACTGTTGTTTGCCAACACCGGGTACCTGGATGAATGGCTGCACATGGGCGCCGGGCTCTTTTTTATGGCCTGCTTTATTTCCATCGCAGTGGGGTACATGGCATCGGCTTTTTCCACCACCAGTAATACGAGTATCCAGATGGGCAGTTCAGATGAGTTCCGCGGGCGGGTGAACGGCGTTTACAGCATGGTCGTGGCACTCCATCCGCTGGCCACCCTGGGCCTCGGAGCGATGGCGGAGGGAATCGGGGCGCCGCTGGCGCTGAGCATCAGCGCCGGGGTTCTGACGCTGATCATGGCTTCCGTGCTGATTTTCGTACGGCCTATCCGGCAGATGGAATAGGGACGAAAAAGCAAAGAGTTACAGATTAAAATCAGAAACGAAGTAGAATAGTTCTAAATCGGGCATCCGGCTAAGGCCGGCTTCTTTTTTTGTCGGCGGACTTACAGTCCGCCCTGCGGTGAAACTGGAAATTCCCGGCTAATGGAACGCTGCTGGTCAGACATACGGCAGAGCTCAATTGCAGTCTCGGCCCGATCAAAAGGGTTGTGGTATTTTTACCCGGCTACCCTACTTTTGACGTTTGCCCTTTAACTTTTGCCCTGCTGTTACACGTCCAGCTTGGCGCTCTTGGCGTGGGCCTGGATGAAGGCCTTGCGCGGCGGGACCTCATCACCCATGAGCATCTGGAAGATCTCGGAGGCCTTGGTGGCGTCTTCGACGTTGACTTCCAGTACGGTGCGTGTGGCCGGGTTCATCGTCGTTTCCCAGAGCTGCTCCGCGGTCATCTCGCCGAGACCCTTGTACCGCTGCATGTCAACTTTACGGGCGGTGATGGACTTGAGGTATTCGTCCTTCTCCTGTTCCGTGTAGACCCACTTCACCTCGCTGCCGTGCTTGATGCGGTAGAGCGGCGGCTGGGCTATATAGAGATGCTTGGCGCTGATAAGCTGCGGCATGTGACGGAAGAAGAATGTCAGCAGCAGCGTGCGGATATGGGAACCGTCAACGTCAGCATCCGTCATGAGGATGATGCGGTTGTAGCGGAGGCGGGCGGGGTCGAAGTCTTCATCGATGCCTCCCCCCACGGCTGTAACGATGGCGCGGATCCATTCATTGGCCAGCATCTTGTCCGGGGCGGCCTTTTCCACGTTGAGGATCTTGCCGCGAAGGGGGAGAATGGCCTGGAACCGGCGATTGCGGCCCTGCTTGGCTGAGCCGCCGGCGGATTCACCCTCGACGAGATAGAGTTCGCACTGGTCGGGGTCTTTCTCCGAACAGTCCGCCAGCTTGCCGGGAAGGGTACCGGATTCCAGCCCGCTCTTGCGGATGATGAGGTCGCGGGCTTTGCGGGCGGCTTCGCGGGCCTTGGCGGCTGTAACGCATTTTTCGATTATCTTCTTGGCGTCGTCAGGGTGCTCCTCGAGGTAGAGACTGAGGCCTTCATTGACGGCGCTTTCCACGGCGCTCTTGACCTCGATGTTGCCGAGCTTGCCCTTGGTCTGGCCCTCGAACTGGGGTTCGGCCAGTTTGACGCTGATGATGGCGGTCAGGCCCTCACGAACGTCTTCGCCGGTGAGGTTGGGATCATCTTCCTTGATGAGCTTGTTCTTGCGGGCGAAGTCATTGAGGACCCGCGTCAATGCCGAGCGGAACCCGGTCATGTGGGTGCCGCCGTCAATGGTGTTAACGCAGTTGGCGAAGCTGAAGGCGGAATCCGTATAGCCGTCGTTGTACTGGATGGCTACCTCGATGCCGTACCCGTTGACTTCCCGGGAGATGTAGATGGGGTCCTGGTGGCGGACGACGCGGTTGCGGTTGAGGTGACGAACGAAGCCGGAGATACCGCCCTCGAAGTAAAAGGTCCGTTCCTTGTCATTGATCTCATCGAAAAATGCTATCTCGACTCCTTTATTGAGGTAGGCCATCTCCCGCAGGCGTTCGGAGATGGTATCGAAATCATAGTCGATCTCGCCGAATATCTGGGTGTCCGGGAGGAAGACGGTGGTTGTGCCGGTATCATCGATGCCTTTAGCTTCCCCGACGACCGAGGTCGGGCCCTTGGGGATACCGCGGGCATAATCCTGGCGGTGGAGCTTGCCGTCACGCTTGACTTCGACGTAGCTCCATTCGGAGAGGGCGTTGACGACGGATGCGCCGACGCCGTGAAGGCCGCCGGACACTTTATAAGCGCCGCCCCCGAACTTACCGCCGGCATGGAGTACGGTCATGATGGTCTCTAGCGTAGAGACCTTGGTAGCCGGGTGGATATCCACCGGGATACCGCGACCGTTATCGGAAACGCGGACGGACTTGTCCGGAAGGATGCGGACCTCGATGCAGTCGCAGCACCCGGCCATGGCTTCGTCGATGCTGTTATAGGCGATTTCGTAGATAAGATGATGCAGACCGCGCTGGTCGGTGCTGCCGATATACATACCGGGCCGCCGCCGGACGGCTTCGCGCCCGCCGAGTACCTGGATATCTTCAGCGGTATATTTGGTGCCTTTCTGGCGAGCCGGCTTTGGGGCTGTTGCTTCCTGTGTCATGAGACCTCTCTCTGGCGATCATTCGTGGGAAAAGTGCGTGATGGGATGCTGGAAGGTGACGGATGGAATCGGGTCCGTGCCGTTCCAAAAACCGGGGCTGGCCGATTCTGCGATAGTCCGTACATGTAGCTACTATAAGTATACCATAATCGAGGTTTTCCGTAAATCTGAAACGTTCGTAAGGGGAGCAAAGAGAGCGGTGAAAATGCTGCCGATTAGAGGTGTATACCATGTGTCCGTACACCTGTAATACGGAGCATGGGGGAACTCGGTGATATGATCCTCGTGACAGAGTGGAACGAAAGGAGCATAAAAAACGATGGGTCAAAATAGTGACAAATATCTCTTGACAACGATTTTCTCCTTTATTAGAATATGAGTGTTAGCAGTCGGACATTACGAGTGCTAATTATTTTACCCGAATACGTTAGCAGACTATGGCAGAGAGTGCTAAAGCAGTGGAAAGGAGTCTGAAACATGGGAAATCGCAGCATCGATCGCCGCTGTCCGAAATGCGGCGGCAAGATACTCATCGATAAAGACTTTCACGGCTGGTACGAACAGTGCCTCCAGTGTTCCTACATGCACGATCTCGTTCCTGTTGCCGCGGAAGTCAAGAAGACCGACCACCTGGTACTGGAAGAAACACCGGAGCTTTCAGCGGCGCCGGTCAATACCTATCATTGACAACTCTTCGTGCCAGCGGAGGTGAGGTATGAGCGTCTGAAATATCCGCAGTAAAAGACAAACGCAAAGACGAAAATACAAAACAATACAAGGAGGTTTCATTATGGTACTGCAGAGATGGGATCCCTTTCGCGACCTACAGGAAATCGACAACACGATGAACAGGCTGTGGCGGGGCTTCGGAACAAGGGTAGCCAACCGCGAGGCGGAGGACTGGAACATCGCCCTGGACGTGATCAGGAAGCCGGAGGAAATTGTTGTCAAGGCTTCGCTGCCGGGCATTAAACCACAAGACATCGACGTCACCATCGAAGACAACGTCCTGACCCTGAAAGCCCAGCGCTCCAGCGAGTACGAGAGCAAGGACGACACCGCCTACCTGGTACGCGAGCGCTCCTTCGGCTCCTACTACCGCGCCCTGAGGCTGCCGGAGAGCGTCGATACCGAAAAAGTGAAGTCCGACTATGAAAACGGCGTCCTGACCGTTACCCTCCCCAAGATGGAAGAAAAGAAACCCAGGCAGATCAAGGTCAACGTCGGCGGCGTGAAGGAAATCGAATCCACCGCCAAGAAGAAGTAAAATACGTTTTCTCTCCTGTTGGAAAGCCCTCCCCAAAATGGGAGGGCTTTCTCTTTCGTGAACGAACCTCTTCTTGAAAAAGGAGCTATTGCCGGTAAAATCTGCTTAATAGTATAATTCTCACGATTGCGTTATGCGATCTGAGAAATGAGTACTACGATGTCAGCGCAGGAATTACACATCACCTTGAGAATCCTCGAAAGCGAGAACCGGCTGCTGGAGCGGGCCGACCAGAAGTCTATTTCCCTTCTTTCCATCCTGGGCGTTTTCATGGTCTTCTTCGTTGTCTACTACCGGATCATCCCGATCAATCCTTTCACCGTAACGCTGATTTGCCTGTATTTCGCTTTCGCACTGCTTGCCATCGTCAGCCTCATCATGGCGATACGGCCGAGGATATCCGGGGACAGGTACCGCGCAGAGTCCGAGACCTCCGCCATCCTCCCGGACCCGGCTTTCTTTTCCGGTATCTGCCGGTTCTCTAACGTCGAGGCGTATAAAGCTGCCCTGGGTGAGGCGCTAAAAGACGATTCTTCCATCATGAACATGTACATCCGTCAGCTTTTCAGCATTGCCCAGATCAATAACAGGAAGTACAAAAACGTCCAGCGCGGCATATTCATGGTCATTGCCGCGCTGGTGATAGAACTCGCGATTATCGTTTATCTTTTCATTTTCTACATGGGCGAGCGTGTCATGCCGCCCATCGCCTAGCTGCGCCGCCGCACCAGGATAGTGGTCAGGATGAACCCGGCGACGCACCATGCCCCGGTGACGCCGAAGGCCAGCCCCATGTTGACATCGATGTCCGTCAACGTACCCCGGACAAGGTCCGCCATGTACTGCACCGGGAAGACCTGGTGGATGGCCTGGAGCCATTCCGGGAGCCGGTCCGCCGGGAACATAACCGGGGAGAACAGCATGACCACGAAGACAAGCACCTGGGTTATCACGTTGACCATCATCGGTTTGGGCACGGCGAAGGCGATGGAATAGCCGATAAACGTACCGCACATGGCTATCAGCAGCACCGCCGGAATCACGAGCGGGCTAACTGTCAACGAGAAGTCGAAGTAGGTCGCGCCCAGGACAACCGCCAGGATGGTACCGGGCAGCGTCGTGCCGAAGACGTTGGTGGCGTCCGCGGCGATGTGGGCCATCCTTGGTACCGGCAGCGACCAGATGTAGTCGAACGTTCCTTCCGTGCGGGTGTTGGCGACGATCTGCGGCACCATCACGAAACCGACGGTCAGCATGATGAGTGTCGGAGCGCCGGTTACCACGTACCGGGCGATGTCCGGCGTGATCTGTGGGTAGAAGTAGCTGATGCCGTAAATGAACCCGACAGCGATCATTATTTGCACGGCCAGGTTGAGGGAAAGCCACGGCCGGGAGGAAAGGAACACCCACCGGACCATCAGGTTATAGCTGTTGAACCATCGTGCCATAGTCATGCCGCCCTCCCGTTCACCATTTCGTCGGGGTTTTTGACCAGGCGCACGTACACATCTTCCAGCGTGGCCGGGCCGAGTGCATATTCCTCGACGAGGTTACTATCTTTCAGTTCGCGAGCCCAGGCGATGGCCGGGGAGATGTCAGCCTGCCTCACCCCGCCGATGACGCGGCGGTTGATCGAGACCGGGTCCCGGTAGAAGACCGGGAAGTCCGGCCGGGCGGCTTCCGGCTCAAGTATCAGTTCCAGCCGCATATCGTCCCCCTCGGATTCCTTGATGGATGCCGGCGTACCCATGCCCCTGACCCTGCCCTGGTCGATGATCGCCAGCCGGTCCACGACGCGCTCGGCCTCCAGGATATTGTGGGTCACCAGCAGCACGGCGGAACCCTGTTTCGCCAGTTCCTGGACTTCCTGCCAGATGGCGCGGCGACGCAGGGGATCAACGTCATTAGTAGGCTCGTCGAGAATGACCAGCCGGCCCGGGACGACGGCGGCCATGCAGAAGGCCACCAGCCGGCGGACGCCGCCGGAGATGGTCAGTCCCAGGGTCTTCCGCCATTCACCGAGTTCGAGCTTATCGATGAGTGCCAGGGCGCGGCGGCGGACCTCGGCTTTTTTCCCGCCCCGGATGAGGCCAACGAGCTCGATGGCCTGGAACGCCGTCAGCCCGGAAATGGGCGCCTGCACCTGGGCCTGGAAGGAGCAGGCCTGCCGGGCGTAGTCCGGATTAGCGATGACGTCCACGCCGGCGAGCATTATACTGCCGGCGGTCGGCACAGCCAACCCGATGACCTGGTTGACGAGCGTGGTCTTGCCGGCGCCGTTCGGTCCCAGCAGCCCAAAGACCTCACCCGCGCTGACCGAGAGGCTGATGTCTACGTTGGCATGGACCTTGCCCTTGTAGGTCTTGTGGATGCTTTTGACATCCAGCAGGGTTTCGTTCACTTGACCACCCCCAAAAAGATTAACAATATACAAATATGATAGAGAAATAAATTAAAAATGTCAATAGGTAACTTAATATAATTAATCTGAGCGTAGTAAAGACCGGGAAACAGGGGGACGTACAGCCAGTGGGTATGAAAGATGAAGGGAATTTGCGTGCTATATGGGGTTTTTCGTCATCATCCCATATCCCCTTTCCGCCAGCGGAGGGGGATTGTCCCTGCAAGCCGGGGACACAGGTAACAGTCTGGACCGGGTTCCTGCTCTATCGCCTATGAATTTACATGTATGTCTTTGTCATGCTAAGCTACCCTTAATCTTGTTTTAGGAGTCCTCAAAACCCTGTGATATACTCCAGAATAGAGGCATTTCAACGTAGTATCCCCGGCCGGGAGGGACCATGGAACAGGTAATAATCGAGGCCAGGAACATGGCCAACCGGATCATCAATAACATCGAAAAGGTCATGGTGGGGAAAACGGAAGCGGTGGAACTGGCCGTTATCGCTCTCATCAGCCGCGGCCATCTCCTTATCGAAGACGCGCCGGGAGTGGGGAAGACCGTCCTGGCGCGGAGCCTCGCCAGGTCCATAGACTGCTCGTTCAAGCGTATCCAGTTCACCCCGGACATGCTGCCCGGGGACATCACCGGCGTCACCGTGTACAACCAGAAGAGCGGCGATTTCGAATTCCATGCTGGCCCTATCAACGCCCAGATAGTCCTGGCTGATGAGATTAACCGCGCCACTCCCAAGGTACAGTCCGCGCTGTTGGAGGCGATGGAGGAGCGGCAGGTGACTGTCGACGGCGTCACGCACCCGGTACCCTCCCTGTTCCATGTCCTGGCTACCCAGAACCCGGTGGAGTACGAAGGCACGTTCCCGCTCCCTGAAGCCCAGCTCGACCGGTTCCTCCTCCGCATCAACATCGGCTACCCGACGCTGGAAGAAGAGATCCACATCATCGAACAACAGCAGTACGTCCATCCTATCGAGGAAATCGGGCCCGTGGTCGAAGCGCAGGATGTCATCACCCTCCAGGCCGCTGTCCGCAAGGTCTATGTCGATGATTTGGTCAAGCAATATATCGTCCACCTCGTTGACGGTACCCGGCACCATTCTTCGATATACCTCGGGGCTTCTCCCCGCGGCTCGCTGGCCCTGTTCCGCTGCGCCCAGGCATGTGCTCTATTGAAGGGCCGGGACTACGTGCTGCCGGACGATGTTAAGAAGCTGGCCGTTCCCGCACTGGCCCACCGGTCCATCATTTCCTCAACCGGGCAGGCGCACGGCAGGGACGGGCGGGCTTCCATAGAAGAAATCCTCGAGTCTGTCCCCGTTCCGGGAGCGCTCTACTAACGCAGTAGTGGCAGCCGGCCGAGGAAGGATGAGATGAAAGTACGGTGGTTTGTCCCCCTGGTCCCCCTTCTCCTCCTTTTCCTGGCGCTGGCCGGGGGCTTCGATGTGGTCTGGCAGGTCTTCCTGTTCATCACGGTGATCTTCCTGTTGAGCCTGCTGTGGTCGTTCTTGAGCCTTCGCGGCATATCCGCCCGGGTACCGGCGGTGAAAAGCCAGGGTGAGGCGGGAGAGCGGTACGAGCGGGAATTCTGGTTGGAGAACAGCCGCGGCCTGCCCGCTCCGGTGGTGGAGGCCCGGGAACTGTCAGACATGCCCGGTTATGAGAATATCACCGCAATGAGCCTCCTTGGGCGCTCGCCCCGCAAGTGGCGTGCCACGTTCGAATGCAGGAAACGCGGCAGCTACACCATGGGGCCGCTGAGGGTCACGGTCTCGGACCCGCTGGGCCTGTTCCCGGCGAGCCGGGATTTCGGGAAAGCGGGCCAGGTCCTGGTGACGCCCCGTGTCTACGAACTTCCCAATTTCCATGTTATACCGCGGCAGGAAGCAGGCCGGAGCCAGCGCCGCTGGATGGCCAGCGAGGCGGGCTCCGGGGCCTCCAAAGTGCGGGAATACACGAGTGGGGACAGCCTGCGGCACGTCCACTGGCCGACGACTGCCCATTCCGGCCGTCTCATGGTCAAGGAATTCGATCCCGAACGCGCTCACTACGCCTTCCGGCATGTCTGGATCGTCCTCGACATGGACGGTCGCCTCCGCTACGGGCAGGGGGACGAGACAACGGAAGAATACGCCGTTACCGCCGCGGCCTCCCTGGCGAGCAAGTTCATCAGGGAAGGCAAGGACGTGGGACTGATGGCGGTGGGAGACCGTACGTTGCTGCACCTGCCGGCCGGGGGCCGGTCACAGGAAGAGCGCATCATGCATTCACTGGCGGTCCTGCGGAACGCCGGTACCATGCCTGTCGTCAAGCTTCTCGGCGCACAGGCGGACCATTTCGAGGCAGGTTCGGCGGTAATCGTCATCATGCCGGCCGCTCAGCAGGACATTCTCATCCCCCTTAGGCGAGCGCTCAATCGGGGCATCCTGTTGACGGCGGTCCTGCTCGACATCTCCAGTTTCGGCGGTACAGTGTTTCCGGAAACGGATGAGCGGCGGTTCGAAGGCGCCGGATACAGCGTCTACACCTTGCGGCGCGGGCAGGACATCTCCGCGGCGCTGGACAGCCGGGGAGACCTGGTGAATGCCGCCCCAGCGGCAGGAGTGGCGAGATGAACCGCAACGGTATACTCAGGACCTCGCCCATCGGCCGGGTATGGGCGCGTTTCATAATTGGACTCAGGAACTGGCCTAACTGGCTGGGTGTTATATTGTTGTTCATCGTGCTCGAAATCGCTGTACTGTCTCTCGAACAGGCACGTTGGATAGAGCCGCAGCCGCCTTTGAGCCTGGTCCTGGCGGCGGTCATCGCCGCGGGATGGCTGCTGTCCGCGACGAAGCTGCACGGCGCCCTCCTCGCTGCTATTCTATTCATATCCGGGGCAGGCGCAACTTTCTGGCTGGGGATTATCCCGGAACTCAGCGGCAGCCTGGCCGTTTTCAGTGTGTTCCTCGTGGCGCTTACATGGATTGCGGGCGCGGTCTCGATATGGGCGCTGGTGAGGCGGCGGAACGCATGGGTAGGAGTGATTGCCGGGGCTGCCGTGATGGTGGTCAACCTCAGCAACCTGCCGGAGCACTACTACTATTTCCTCGGGGTCTATTTCCTGGCGGCAATGTTCTACATCGTTCACGTTCGCCTTTCCCGGCACGGCGACAGCCGGGCGCAACACCACCAGGGACTGGGAAGGGTCTTTCTTTTCATCACCCTGGCGATTATCACCGCGGCGGGCTCCCTGTTTGCCTGGATGGTTCCACAGGCGCGGGCGCCCCTCCTGCAGAACGCCATCGCCTCTCACCTGTTCTGGATAAGGGACGTGGAAGAATCTTCTATCAACATTTTCGCCTCGGTGCCATCCAAGCAACCCCTGAGTACGGTGGTAACGCGCGGAGACCTGGGGTTCGGATCGAACTGGCACGGCGGAGAACAGATAGATTACATCATCCATTCCCCGTACGCCACCTACTGGCGGGTACATGCCTATGATACGTACACGAGTGAAGGCTGGCGGAACGCGCCTACCGCGCAAAAGGTGTACGAGGCGGACACGGCCTGGAAAGGGGCGGCCATCGTCGAAGGGTCCGGCTCGCTGACCTACACCGTTACTCCCGGCATCAGGTCAGACTCGCTTTTGACCGGGGGAACGTTCGTGAAAGCGGGCATTCCCTACGTCGTACATGAAAGCGGCGGCCAGCTCATGGCCGTGACGGCCCCAAGAGTGCTCGGGGCGGACGAGACCTATACGATGACGACCGCCGTCTATTCCCCGACCATCCAGGAACTGGCAGCGGTGGACCCCGGGTACCCTCAAGCTATCGGCGAGGTCTACCTGGTCCTGCCCGACGATTTCCCGGTGGCCGTGCGGAGCCTGGCAGGTAAGTTGACCGTGGACGCCGATACGCCCTATAAGAAGCTGGTAAGCATCGACCGTTACCTCGGCAAGTTTACGTACAAACTGGACATTACCGGCCCGCAGCCCGACCAGGACGGCGTCGAGTATTTCATATTCCGGGAAAAAGCCGGTTTCTGCACGTATTTTGCTTCCGCTATGGCAGTCATGCTGCGAGCGGTAGATGTTCCTACCCGGCTGGTCATCGGCTATCTGCCGGGAGACCCGGGAGAAAACCAGGGAGAGTATATCCTGCGAGACAAGTTTTACCACGCCTGGGTGCAGGTATGGTTCGACGGCTACGGGTGGGTGGACATCGAAGCGACTCCGGGTGGGGAAGGCAATGCATCCAGCGAAGTGCCCTCGGAAAGTCCTGTCGTGTCAGCAATCGATACCCAGCCGCTGCTGCCGTGGGAGATCTGGTACCAGCAGTTCCTGTATCCGCCGGAGGATACGGGCGCTGATGTGACACCGACTCCGTCACCCCGGGTCAAAACAGGTCCGCTGCCGTTCTCCGATGAACTTGGCCGCGCCCTTATAATTATCGGGATTATTGCCGCGGTCGGGCTGGTTTTCATGATACCGGCATTGTTCGCGCGTTCCGCATTCAATCGCTGGGTCTGGTACGTAGACCGGTCCGACCTGGCGGGGCGGACCTACCAGCGCATGGGCAGACTGGCGGCGCTGGTCCAGCTCGGCCCTGGCCCGAGCCAGACCCCGGCGGAATACGCCGCCGCGCTGGCTCAGCTTATGCCGGAACAGGCAGGAAACCTGGAGACCATCACCCGAGCCTATATTGAGAAGAAGTTCGGGCGGGCCGCAAATCCGAACCTGTTTGAAGAGGCGGAAATCCTCAAGGCGCGGCGGAGCGTGTACGAAGCGCTGCTGGGTCGCTTCGGTTTCCTGCGGCGGTTCCTCGGGCGCTAGCTTGGACTCATTCTGGTGACGAAGAATCACGGTCGACGGTGATCACCAGCCTCCATGCCGCAACACCGTCCGGTTGCCCGTAACGCGCCATTACGATACACTGGTAAAAAGCTGTAGAAGGAAGGTCTAGCCGCATGTACGAAAAAATCATGGTCCCCCTGGATGGTTCACGGTTCAGCAACCGCGCCCTCGAGTACGCTGTGGACCTGGCGCCCCGGTACGGCGCGAAGCTGTTCCTGGTGCAGGTCGTCGAGCCGGTGACCATCGTGCCGCCGGTAGATCCCTCGGGGCTGGCCGGGCCGGTCGCCGCCAATTTCACGGTCGAAGAAGCCATCCGGCAGGACCGGGCCAATGCTTCGAAGTCAAAAACGTACCTAGCCGGAAAGGTCCGCCTGCTGAAGGAACAAGGCATTGATGCCGACTACAAGGTGCTGCAGGGCAAGCCGGCCGATGAAATCCTCAAGGCGGGCAAGAAAGCTAAGGTCGACCTCATCGTTATGGCCACCCACGGCCGCACCGGTCTGCGGCGGGTCTTCATGGGCAGCGTGGCGGAGAAGGTCATCCGTGAGTCGAACGATCCGGTGCTGGTCGTGCGGCCGAAACAGCGGCGGCGGAAGAAGTAAGCCGGCCGTAACTGTGTCAGGCAGGGCGGTTATGGTATAATGCGTTGATTGTCATGACCGACCACGAACCGCCTCCCCTGAACAAGCCCGGAACGGGCATTTACCCCGGCTACATCATCGTCGGGCTTTCCTTTCTGGTCATGACCTCGGCGATGGCGTTGTTCAACGCTTTCGGGGTACTGTTCAATCCACTCATGGAAGAGTTCGCCTGGACGTCCGCCATGACGGCGGGCGCATTCTCCCTTTCTATGGTAGTGAGGGGCGCCGGCGGCATCGCCATGGGGAGCCTGACGGACCGGTTCGGCCCGCGCATCGTCCTGGTCGGCTGCGGCATCTCCGTTGCCCTGGGCTACTTCCTGATGTCCCGGATCGATTCGCTGTGGCAGTTCTATATCGTGTACCCTGTGCTCATCGGGGGCGGTATGGCGGGCATCTGGGTGCCGCTGCTTTCCAGTATCGCGCGGTGGTTCGACCGCCGCCGGGCACTGATGACAGGGATAGTTGTGTCCGGGATCGGCATCGGCGGTCTCTTTGTGCCGCCGCTGCTGAGCCGCTTCATAGAAACGGCTGACTGGCGGTTGGCCTACATACTTCAGGCGGGCATCATTCTGGTGTTCGTCAGCGGCGCGGGGCTGTTCTTCCGCCGCCCTGGTTCACATCAGCATGTACCGGAAGCAGTCGCCGCCAGCACGCCCCCGGCTCCAACGGCCGGGCGGGGCATCCGCGAGGCCCTCGGTAATCCGCGGTTGTGGCTCGTTATCCTAGTCTTCTTCTGCTCCGGGTACGGAGCTTTTACCGTCATGGTGCACCTGGTACCTCACGCCGAGGACATGGGCATTCCGCCCTTGAACGCCGCGACGCTGCTGGCGGTGATGAATGGGTTCAGCCTGGCGGGAATCCTGGGGCTGGGCAGTGCCCTTGGGGACAAGTTGGGCGGGCGGCGGATATTCCAGATAGCGTTTGTCATCATGCTGGCGGCGCTGCTGGTGCTGTTGTTCGGCGGCGAGATATGGGCCCTGTACGCTTTTGCCGGACTTTTCGGAATTTCGGTCGGCGCCCTTGGCGTCGCGGAATCACCGCTGATCGCACAGCTCTTCGGGATGAGAACACACGGCATGACCCTGGGCATCGCCGGGGTCGGGTTCACGGCGGGAACGGCGGTTGGGCCGTTGGTGAGTGGCCTGATCTACGATGCCACCGGGGAATACCGGATAGCCTTCATTGTAACACTGGTAGTGGCGGTTGTGGGATTTGCGGTTATCAGCCTGCTGAAGCCGGCTCGCCAGCACCAATCCGGCCAGGAAACCGGCTAAGGCGAGTTTCTCACACCGGCAATGGGGCACACGTCCCTGAGAGGTCTTCATTCTCCAGCGGTTCTCCGCTCACGCCGATGGGAATATCGTAGATTCTCCAGGTCTTGTAGCGGCAGGCATCCATGAACTCCGAGGGGCTGATGATGAGGTGGTTGTCTTCCAGCAGCATGGACGTCTCGCACTGTTTGTAGCCGCGTTTCATGGCGTAGTCCCGGACCTCGTTAAATAGAATGACGTCTACGCCGAGGTTGCGGAAGCCGGGACGGACTCCGAAGAACATCAGCCTGACGAAGGGAATGCGCCGCCGGGTCCAGAACAGCCGGGCCACCCGCACGAAATCCGAGTCCCCGTACCATTTGCGGCGGGGCTGCAACGGGATGTTGGGGTCCGGGAGGGCGCCGAGCACCGCCGCCGGCTCGCCGTTGACGAAGGCGAACCGTATCAGGCCGGGATCGGCCACCAGCTTCAATGAATCGGCCATGGAGTTGGCTTCACCTTTGGTAATGGGCAGGAAACCCCAGTTATTAGCCCAGCTGTCATTGTAGATCTTGACGATGAGGTCCACATCTGCCCGCAGGTTGATCATGGAGAGCTGCCGCGTCTTGATGTCGCGCCGTTTTTTTACCTGTTCCGCCAGTTTTGCCAGCCTTGCCGGCGGGGGACTCTGCACATTCATGATGTAGGCGTAGTAGTCCTTGGCCTTATCGAACCCGTACCGCTCCAGGAATTCAGCGTAGTACGGCGGGTTGTGGGTGAGGTCGACGGTGGGGTGGTGATCGAACCCTTCGATGAGCACGCCCTGTCGTTCGTGGGTCGCGTTGGAATACTCGCCGGGACCGCGCATCACGGTCATGCCGCGTTCTTCCAGCCATGTGCGGGCGCTGTCCAGGAGGCGGCAGGCGATATCGTAGTCCTCGACGACCTCGAAGAAGCCGAAGAACCCGGTACGGGAGCTGTAGTGTTCGTTGAACCGGCGGTTAATGGCCGCTGATATGCGCCCCACGGTCCGCCCGCCCCGCCGCGCCAGGAAATGGGTGACCTCCGCGTGTTCGTGGTAGGGGTGTTTGGGGGTCAGCAGACCGGTGAGGCCGAGAAGACGGTTCCCCAGCAGGTCGCCCTTTAAAGGCGGGACCCACCGGGGATTATCGCGGTACAGGTCCCAGGCAAACTGTTCGAATTCTTTCAGGCGGGAATCCCCGAGCGGGATTTCCTCGATAGTGACGGGTAAAGGCATTAGATTGGGGGCATTCCTCTCTCGCCGGGTTGCCCCATTATATCACAAATGACACAATCCGGCACAACGGAACAATTATCAACTTTACCATGGTTAGATCTATTTTTCCGGCCAGACGGCGGTATCATCAGCATCGAGCCCAGTCTCCCTGAAAAGCCGCTTGTAAAAGTCCGGCCGGGGGAAGTCGCCCCGTATCTCCAGAAACGCGTGATTGCGGTAGCCCATGTGGCGCCCGTCGAGGACGTTCAACTGGGAGACAAGGTCCGGCACGTTCCCGGCAGGCAGGGAGAAAATGATCTCGTCATCGCCGGCGCAGCCCCGCCCGACCTCACCGGGGTCCGGCAGGGTAATGCAGTTCTCACCACGCAAGGCCGGGACGACGGACAGGGCGCAGGAAGCGACGGGGTAGATGGGCGAATTTACGACGCCCTTGCGGATAAAGCTGAGGGCATGGAGCATGTGGCGAAGCTGGCCGGTAGTGGAGTAGATGAGGACGATGTCCGGCTCGAAACCGGCGGTTTTCAGCGGCGCGGAGAGTACGCCGGCATATTTACCGTATTCCAGCATCGGGACGATGGTCTTATCATTCTGGAGTTCGGGGAAACGGTCGGCCATGGCGGGATCGACGAGGCCGTAGGAGAAAAGGGCGCCCCAGCACCAGTTGTCTTCCTTCAGCATGGCGACAGTCCTTCCCTGGAACCGTGATATGGAAAAGGCCTGGCACTGGGCGAGGTGGTAGCCGCGGTCGCGTTTCGGCCTCAAAGCATCGGGGGGTATCTCGCTTTCATCGGAGAGCATCTTGACCGCGAGGGGAAACGTTTTCAGGGCCAGGGAGGTTTCCAGCAGGGCGCCGTATTCATTGAATTCTCCGAGCGTGGTCATGGAATCACCTCCGCGTTGTTTCGGGTAAGTGTACTATGGGGGAGAGGAAAAAGCAAAAATCAGAGATCAGATATAAAAAAAGATGAAAGATGCCAAGACTTTATCCTGTTCATGATAAGCGCCATCGTCCTCCGCCCCGATGTTCTCAGGACGAAGGACGATCGATCGAAGACCGGCGGTGAAGGCAGGGTACGTTATTTTTCTATTTTTTTTCCTTCGGCATTGGTCATGTTATATCTCTTGGTGAACATCAGGTTCTGGAAAATGATAGGCTTGGAGGGGTCATTGACTTTTTTGAAGTTCAATGGGCAATGCCAAAGGCCGCCGACCAGGTGGACGAACGTGGTTTTGGTGAAAGTAAACTTTTCCAGGTGCTTTTCATCCTCGCCCAGGCTCAGTTCAACCTCGCCGCCGAGTTCCAGCATGTTGGCTCCGTCGCTGCCGATGAACATGAGGATCTCGTCCCAGTCGTGAACGTGCGGTTTCGGGGCCATCTCAAAGGCCTGGGTTATCGGCACCCAGGAAAGTGCGAAGGGAGGATAGCCGGCGCCGCCATCATGCCTGCCGAGGACCAGGGCAGGCTGGGTGACCTCTTTGTGGAATTCGGTAGGGTAGCTCTTGTGCCAGACATCTCTGACGATGTATTGTTCCAGGTCTGCTCGTGACATTTCTGTTGCCTCCTTTATTAGTCCAATACATAATCCAATAAATAAGTTCTGTCTATAGAAGCCTGCAATCAGTATTGCAGGGGTTTCCAGTCAAAGAGAATCCAGGGGTCACCAGGTCAATTTAGACCTGTTATAGCATAACGTTACCGGATTGTCAAAGGCGGAAATGGTGGACTCAAGAGCACGATGAGAAGGCAAGGATATGGGAAAGACGTACCGGCTTCCGACTGAGGTAGAAGTAGAGATGGCTCGGGTGAAGAAGGAGAATGCCACGCTCAAGAAGGAGTGTGAGATTCTGAAAAAAGCAGCCGCGTACTTTGCCAGGGAGTCGCAGCCCGGTACGCGCTCATGAAGCAGTGGCGGCTCCGATATCCGGTACCCTTAATGAGTCAGGTTTTGAAGGTATCAACCACTGGCAATTATGCAAGTGATATTTGCCTTCAACATGGTAGGAGACGCACTCGATCCAAGATTGCGGGGAGTCTTATAGCACATCACCCTCCAGATAATCGAAAATATCAGTTAAAAAAGACTGATTATCTGAAGCAGTGTATTCTCCAATAATGGAATTTTCTCTTTGAACTGCCATGCACCGCTGTAGTCCGGTATATACTACAAGGGATTGTAGAGATTTCCTGATGGAAGAAAGACTCCTAATCACCATAAATACCAAAATTCCAGGGTAAGATCAAATTTCGTTCCGAAGTTCCTTTATTTTTCCAGCGTTTCCACCGGTTCATAAAACCCTGCCCAGTACATTTCCAGGCATTTGGGAGCTTCCTCTTCGTAATGCTTTCCTGCATCCACCATCAGCGGATGTTCGTAAAAAGCCTCCAGGTCTTCGGGGGCGTCGAATTCATAAATTGTCAGGTACATCGGTCCAGGGGTCCCTAACGGTTTGTATATTTTACTGCGGCTGACCCTCTTCAGCCCTCCAAAAGCGAACAGGTCTGTGATATGCTTGTGGTACCATTCATTGTATTCTTTTTCCTTACCGGGTTTCGGACCGGTCCCGGTAACTTCCATATACTTGTTAATTCTCATCCAACTCTCCTTTATCGTTCCTGGTGATATTCCCTTACAGTTATTACTTCTTTAACTGCTTATACAAGCCTGATCATAAACGAACTCCAAAACCGTCCCATTTCTGAAATTGCTTTTTCGTGTTTTCCATTATACCAACCAAAAATATCTGGCTTGTTTCATACCCCTACCTACTCTTTTATTTTGAAAATATCGAATTCGAAACACAATCAAAATGTTTCGATTTAGCTACAAAAACGTGGTACCCCTGCCGGGACTCGAACCCGGGCACATGGTTTAGGAAACCACTGCTCTGTCCTACTGAGCTACAGGGGCAAAAAAAGACGGGGCTCCAGACTTAATTGTAGCGCCTGAAACCCCGCCCGCGCAACAGTATTACCTCTGACTATTTGAACATGTGCTCTTTGCCGGCCTGCTTCATGCCGTGGGTGACCGCCGCGCCGGAGATGTCAACGATATGGGCGCCGCCATCGATGAGGACCGCCGAGCCGGTCATGAAGGAGGAATCGTCACTGGCCATGAAACTGACCAGGCCGGTGATGTCCGCCGGCTTGGAAACGCGGCGCAGCGGGACATCCTGGGAGAAGTAGGCGAGGGCGCCTGCCTTGTCCGTACCGAGGTTTTCCGCCAGCGGCAGGATCATCTCATCGAGGAGCTCGGTATCGATGCCGCCGGGGCAGACCGCATTAACGCGGATATTGTCCGGGCCGTAGTCCAGCGCCGTCTGCTGAGTTAACATAATAAGGCCGGCCTTGGCCGTGCAGTAGGCGGGGCATTCCGGCAGGCAGCGCGTGCCGCCGAGGGATGCTATGTTGACGATGGAGCCGCCTCCCTGCTTCTGCATGTGGGGAATGACCTCCCGCATCATCAGGAACGGGCCGGTGAGGTCGACGTCGATGACCTCACGCCAGTCCGCCGGCGAAAGCTCCGCCGTTTTACCTTTCTTGTCCGTGGCGGCGTTGTTGACCAGGATGTCTATCTTGCCGAAAGCGTCCAGGGTGGCTTTGACCATACGGGCAACGTCTTCTTCCCTGGAGACATTTCCGGCGCAGGTGACTACCCTGCCCTTGGGGAACTTGGCGGCGGTCTGGTCGAGCTTTTCTTTGCGGCGTCCGGTGATGCAGACCTTCGCACCGTCATCGATGAAGCGCTTGACGATTGCGACGCCAAAGCCGGCGCCACCGCCGGTAATGAGGGCAACTTTTCCTTCCAGGTTCATATTGAATCCTCCTATATTGCTCAGTTTATTCTTCTCTCTGAGACGGGGGACCTCAGTCGTTCCGTTCTCCCGTCATGGAAACGGCCATGCAGACAAACGGCCGGGTAATGCTTTCCGTGATAATGGGACAGTGCCACAGGCCGGCCGGGGCGACGAGGACGGTGGGCTTATCGAAGGTGAACCATTCCTGCTCGCCGAGGGGGCCGATGGAAATTTTAACCACGGCGCCGAGGTCGTCCAGCGCGTAAGGATCGGTGCCGATAAAATAGACTGCTTCGTCATACTTGTGAACATGGGGTTTTGAGGAAAGGCCTGTCTGTCCGGTAGCATACCCGCAGGCGTAGATGACATGCTGCTGGATGCCGCCGAGCTGCTTGGCCCCGACGGCGAAGAGCGCCCCCGGACCCGCCTTGTGGAAAGGGATCGTCTGGACGTATTTTGCGTTTTCTGATTCAGCCATATTCTTCTCCCACTTATTTTTCCGGTTAGCTTGACATCCTCTTACGCAGGTCTTTCTTGAGTATCTCAACCCGTGCCCGGTGAGTGTCTCCACCCGGGCCGGGTTTCGCCGGGCCGGGAACGGGCAGTGCGGCCAGGTTTTCCAGCGCCACTGGCATTTTCTGCCAGGGGATGGAAATGATGAACAGGCCGGGCGGGAAGATGTTGAGCGCCTGCATACCCAGTCCCAGACCGGTGACGACGTAATTCAGTTCCCCGGTGAGGGCGGGATGGATCATTATCCAGGAGCAGGCGACCACGGGCGTCACCTTGCTGGTAATCACATCTCCAGTAGAGAAATTGATGGCCCGCAGCAGGGTCG
The DNA here is from genome assembly GCA_964595455.1 of uncultured Dehalococcoidaceae bacterium. GTDB lineage: Bacteria > Chloroflexota > Dehalococcoidia > Dehalococcoidales > RBG-16-60-22 > DAOUEG01. Next base: position 35,424 of record CAZQQL010000004.1, on the reverse strand, counting down.
GGGCCTGGGCCAGGGATGCAGTAATGACGAGTACATCCGGGTCCGTGGTGAACTTGTCGTAGGATGAGAAGGCCACGTGTTGAACAGAGCCTTTGAGCATCATGGGCAGGTGGTTGTACATCTGGCGGTTAGCGCGCGGTTCGGCGTAAAGGCCTTCATCGCCGCCGAAAAGTCCGCTGATATAAATCGGTTCCGGGTCTTCCATGCCCAGCAGGAACCTCTCGACGCAGTGCCAGCTGTCCGGCGCCACGTAAAACGGCTCCTCATTCTGGGCCTCCTTGATCATCTCACAAAAGTTCAGAGCTTTATCCAGCTTGCGTATCCCTTCGGGACGTGTGGGCAGGTATTTGACGCCGATAGGCTTGTATTCGAAGTTAAATTTGTCCAGTACGGAATAATCTTTCGGTTGAGACGGCATAAGCTTCCTCCTAAGGCATTTTGGCATTTATCCCTAATAATATAGGATTGTCAGCCCGTTAATTCAAGTTTACAGGTATACCCGCCCGGGCCCCGCCTGTTGACGCCGGCGGTATTCCCGGTAGAGGAAGAAGAAGGTGATCAGGAAGCTCAGGATGTCGGCGGAAGGCAGGGCCGCCCAAACCCCGGTGAGGCCGAAGAGATGATCGAACAGGTAAATCAGCGGAACAAAAATGAGGAACTGACGGGTGAGTGAAAGGAAGAGGGCCATAGCTCCTCTGGAGAGGCCCTGGAACACCGTTACGAACATGATGTTGGCGCCGATGAACATGAGGGTGGATAGCATGATACGCATGGCCGGGACGGTCATATCCAGGACGGCGGCGTCACGGCTGAAAAGGCTGACTATTTGCGGTGTCAGCAGTTCGATGATGAGCGTGAAAAAGGCGAGCAGGCCGCTGAGGCCGAAGGTGGCCAGCCGCGTGGCCTGCCACAACCGCTTTTCATTGCCGGCCCCGAAGTTGTAGCCGATGACCGGTAGCAGCGCGTTGGAAACGCCGATGATAGGCATGAAGAGCAGGTCGGAAACGCGTATCGCCAGGCCGGCGGCGGCAATGGCGACGGAACCGTAAACGGATACGATCCGGTTGAACAGGATGAAGGCCAGGCTTTCCGTAATCTCCTGTATGGACGCCGGGAACCCCACCCGGTAGATGTTTCCCAGTATGCGGACATCAGGTTTCAGGTGTTGCGGGCGGAGACGGTAAGAGGTGCGCTTTCCCAGCAGGTAGTAAAGAGATATCGCAGCGCCGAGTACCTGAGCGATGACGGTGGCCCAGGCGGCGCCCTCGATGCCCATGGCCGGAAAGGGGCCGTACCCCAGTATCATGAACGGATCGAGGACGATGTTGAGCACGCTGGCGGTGATGGTGATGACCATCGGCTTCACGGCGTCACCGGAGCCGCGGATGACATTGCTGGCCATAAGGGCAAAGATGTGCGGCAATGTTCCATAGGCGGTGATCACCAGGTAGATGGTGCCCGGTTCCATGATGTCCGGTGTGGCGCCCAGCAGCGTGAGGATTGGAGTTGCATAGTACACGGCGACAAACGTAAAGAGCAGTCCCCAGAACAGGCTGAGGATGAAGATATGACCGGCGACGTGATTGGTCTCTTCGACGTTGCCTTCTCCGAAACGGCGGGATACCAGCGCACTGATGCCGACGCCGGTCCCGAAGCCGATGGCCATAGCGAGTATCTGGTAAGGAAAGACGATGGTAAGAGCGGCGATGGATTCATGCCCGAGTTTGGCCACCCAGAACGTATCCACCACATTATACAGGCTGGCGGTGATGGTGGCGGCGATACCGGGCAGGCTGAGCTTTACGAGTAATGGGCCAAGGGGGGCGCTTCCAAGGCGCTCGGTGTGTTTCTGCAAGATGAACTCCGGTGCTCGTTAACTATAACAATGAAGCCGGATTAAGTCAACGGGACCGGTATCGACGGGTGTTACGGGACGGCATCCGCCGTTTTTTAATGGACTCCGGCAGGTTCACGCCGTTGCCCCGAGGTATACTTTTACTTTCTCGGGGTCGTACCTATAGCGGCGGCCCGGGCAGCCCTGCTGGGTGCAGAGGAAGCAGGTTGCGAAGTCGCAGTCGTTATTGAAAATGACGCCGGAGCGGGACTTGACGGGTTTCATGATGCCGCTCGGTCTCAGTTCCACGCCGATCTCCTTTTCCGCACCGCGAAACAGGGAAAAGAGCGGCTGTTGCTCGGTGATGGGCCAGTCCGGGATCTCGCCGGGGTTCATGTGGGCAACGCCGGACAGGCTGTACTTATACTGGATACGTTCGGCGAGGTAGTTGACCGCGGTAACGAGCACGAGGGTCTTGATGGTATCGAGGAAGAACCGGAGCATCATCTGGCCCGGGTCCAGGGGATATTCGTCGAGTTCCCGGCCGATGGTCACCAGGAACGGATAGACGGTCTCCAGCCCCACCAGGTTCTTGCTCAGCGCCCGGCTCTTGAATACCGTACCGCCGATCTCCACCTTGCCCCGATCGATGACACGCGCCGGGGCTTTCATGTATATGCCCAGCGGCCGGGCGACGGCAACGGCTCTGTGGGCCATTTCACGGGCGGCTTCACGGCGGGACTCGCTGTTGCCGGGGATACGGATAAATTGAGTCAGGCTCTCCGGGTTGACTTCACAGGGGATATCGAGCTTGTGGATGGCGGGCTGGTGTTCATTCATACCTAGAGGATAGAAAAAGGGACGGCAGCCTGTCAAGCGGTGTTATGGGCAGGACGCTAGCTGGGAAGACCGGATACAATAACGTCCTGAGAAAAAAGTTAGGTTTGAGTACAGGCTGCGGCGACGACCTCCGCAGCCTGCACTTCGAGGAGGGACATAAGTAGGTCTACAAAGTTCCCCTGAGACGGGGATCGAGAGCATCCCGCAATCCGTCCCCGACCATATTGAACCCGAACACCACGAGCATGATGGCGATGCCGGGAGCGATGGCCAGCAGTGGGTACATCAGCAGGTATCTTTGCCCCACATTTACCAGGCTCCCCCAGGCAATGGTCGGTTCGGTAATGCCGATGCCAAGGTAACTCAATCCGGCCTCGGCCAGGATCGTTATGCCGACGGAGATGGTGGACATGACTATCAGCGGGGCGATAGCGTTCGGCAGGATGTGCTTGAACATGATGCGTTTCTTGGTCGAACCAAGCGTGCGTGCCGCCAGTACATAATCATTTTCACGGAGAGACATCGCCTGTGCGCACACTACCCTGGCATAGCCGGCAACGGACTGGACGCCGAGGGCAATGATGACAGTCAGAATTCCTCCTCCAAGCACGGACACGATGGTAAGAGCCAGCAAGATACCGGGCAATGACATCAAGGCATCAATAAACCTCATGATGATGCTGTTGGTGATGCCCCCGGTATAGCCAGCGATAAGCCCCAGGACGCTCCCTGTCACCAGGGCTATGCTGATGGCGGATATGGCGATGATCAGGGCGGTCCGTGCGCCATGGACGATTCTACTGAACAGGTCTCTGCCCAGAGCGTCGGTTCCCAGCAGGTGTTCGCCGCTGGGCGGCAGCAGCGCATCGTCCAGGATTTGCTTGATCGGATCGTGGGTCGCTATCAAATTAGGTGCAATGGCGCAAACGAGAAATATCAGGATGAGAACGGCGCCGATGATCACGACCGGTCTGCTGAAGAAAACTTTCAGAAAACGCCGGAATTCGTTAGCTTTCGGGCGCAGTTCGGTCAATTCTAAAGACCGCTCGGTCTGGGGATTTTCACTGATAGTATTATTCATAGCGTACCCTCGGGTCAAGCCATCCGTATGAAAGGTCGATTAACAGATTCATTAACAGGGTGAATGTCGCAACGACGATGAGGACTCCCTGAACGACGGGGTAGTCCTGCGAAAACAACCCGTCAACAGCCAGTTTTCCCATCCCCCTGATATTAAACACGGTTTCCACGAGGACTGAACCGCCCACGATGGTAACCAGACTCATTCCTTTCATGGCGACAACCGGGAGCAGCCCGTTTCTTAACGCGTGTTTCATGATTATTTTCTGCTCGCGCAGTCCTTTGGACCAGGCAGTACGTATATAGTCCTGCTGTAATACCTCTAGCATACTGGAGCGTGTGATACGCACGCCGGTGGCGATCGGCGCCGCCGCCAGGACAAGCACCGGCATGATGATTTGCTGGGTATTGAGCCAGAAATCCTTGAAAGGCGAGGTGTAGCCGAACAAGGGCAGCCATTGCAGCTTGTAGCCAAACAGATAAATGAGAATAATACCGAGCCAGAAACTGGGCAGGGTAATGCCGAGATTGCCAAATCCTGTAAAGACATTATCTATCCAGGACCCTCGCCTGACCGAGGCGATAATGCCGATTGGAATACCGATAACGATACTCAGGATAAACGCCAGTATACCCAGATGCAGAGTGATGGGAAGACGTCCCTTGATTTCGTTAACGACCGGAGTCCTGGTAATGATCGAATTGCCGAAATCACCCGTCACCAGATTACCGAGCCAGCTAACGTACTGGACGGGCAGCGACCTGTCCAGGCCAAGCTGGTGCCTGGTAAACTCGATCTGTTCTTCGGTAATCTCATCGATATCCGCGCGGGACAAATACATGAGAATGGGATCTCCCGGTAAGAGGCGTACAATGAAAAAAACGATGAGTGTGACAATCAACAATACCAGGATCATTTGTAATAATCTGCGTAGAATGTATGCTTGCATATGCCTGATCTCCCGGTGCTATGGCATCCCTTTACATCGGAGCAAGTTTCGGATTATTAATCACGATTGTTTACTATGTAACTAATTGCCTGTCACCTGTTGTTTTTACGCTCAAGAGAGCGGGTGATATGAGTGTGGCAGTCATGACGTATCACGTCATGACTGCCACATGGTATGTTTATCTGGCTTCTGGTTCGAGGTAGCAGAGATGAGCCCAGAACTGGGTCTGACTGGCTATGTCAAGACCTGCATTATGGGCGCCGGGAACCTGGAAGATCATGACGGTTTCTTCAAGGTAGGGGATTGCCATCAGTTCCTCCGCGATGATCCTGAAGCATTCCTGTAACAGGAGCGGATCAACTTCCGGTGCAGCGAGTGATGCATCTCTGGCCGTAATGAATTCAGGCGGATTGTAGCGGCTCTTGAAAGCCGTCTCACCGAAGTAGAACGACCAAATGGAATTGAGGTTGGGCAAATTGGCCAAAGCCTGGGCGAGCAGGGAGTTTTGCCAACTGCCAAAACGGTATTCGGAGTATTTACCGGATTCCGGGAATTCCGGAGTTGTCGTGATGCCGACTTCAGTCAGCATGTTAGCGAGGGCGGTGATGTAGTTTTGCGGATTAACATAGCCCTGGCTGTAAATGGAAGTGGTGAAGCCATTAGGATATCCGGCCGCGGCAAGGAGTTCCCTGGCTTTATCAGGGTTGTACTCTGTCTTTTCCAGTCCGGGGACGACGGCTTCAGAATATCCGGGGTACAACTGGTAGGCCGGCCGGGCGAAACCGAAGCCCAGGTTTTTAGCCATCGATTCCCTGTTGATAGCATAGGAGACAGCCTGGCGTACTTCAAGTTTGGAGAAGGGAGATTCAGGATTGGCGCTGTCCGGTATCAGGCAGAAGGTGCCGCCGGTCCTCTCGTGAACATCGAAGCCTAGCTGGACGAGTTCCTGGGCGTCGAGACCGACTGCGGTGAATTCATGGATATCGCCGTTTTTGAACGCCAGGTTGCGTACCGTATCGTCAGCGATGATGACGAATTCGACGCCGTCAAGATAGGGCTTTCCTTCTTCCCAGTAATTCTCGTTTTTCTCAAAGTATACCCGTGAACCGCGTTCGTGTTCGACAAATATGAATGGGCCGGTCCCCACCGGGTTTTCTCTCGCCCAATCGATGCCGTTCTTATCGAAGGCGGCTTTGGAGGCGATCCGATAACCTGCCACACCTGTTAACGATGTGTTTCCGTATGTCTTGACGGTAAGCTTGACAGTGAGATTATCGATAACCTCGACTGATTCCCACGTCGGCACCTTTCCGGCTTGAATCTGCAAGTCCCAGTTCCACTTGACCACATCCGCGGTCAAGTCGCTGCCGTCATGGAATTTAACGCCTTCGCGCAGATGGAACGTAATGGACCTGTTCGGCACGTCGACATCCCAGCTGGTGGCCAGCCGGGGATAGATGATGCTGCCGTCGCCGCTAAGGATAAGAGTTTCAAGGGCGGCACTGGCAACCATGGCTTCGATATTGTTCGTTTCAGGCGGATACCCGATCGGTGACGCCGGCGCCACGTTGAGCGGGTAGTGATACACGCCGCCGTACATATCGCTCGTATCAGCCGGCGTTGTGGTGGCCGTCGTGGCCGTGGTCTGCGTGGTCGCAGTCGTTCCGGTCGTTGCCGTCGTCTGCGTCGTGGCAGTTGTCTGGCTGGTTGTAGTAGTCGTTGCCGGAGTGGTCTCATCGCCGCCGCAGCTGGACAAAACCAGCATTGCAGCCATGAGAATGAGTATCGTAGACACTAATATTTTTTTCAATTTAAGACCCTCCCTTTGCTATGGTATGAATATGCCCGTTTAATCAATGAATCCACCTTTCTCCACTTCCCTCTGGTTGGGCACGAACGATGTAATTTCTCATGAATACCGGCTGGAGCATTTGAAGAATCGAAGGATAATCTGGTAGTGATGTAGAGTCAGCCTTCGTTTTGGTGAAGCCTCATCGGCCGGTGAGCTCGTTTTTAAACTCCAATGGTAACTCGTTGATTACGTAAAACCCTTTTCCGATTTCTCACATACCTGCCTGCCTCCTTGCAACAAACTACCCTGTTCCGCCCGGATTGATATCGCACCAAAATACAATATTCCTGCCTTTTACCCTGGCGGATTTCAGATATCGATTCCGGGCAGCACGGCGCGCTGCTTCAACAAGGTCTTCTGGATGTCCTTGACCGCCACCTTGCGCGGCTGGATACCCTTGTCCGCGGCAAGCGCCGCAGCGGTTCCGGCTGCCTGCCCGATGGCCACGCAGTGGGGGATGAGATTGGCCATATTGTTCACGGAGGTATCCGAGGAGAAACTCCGCCCGGCTACCAGCAGACCGTCTGTCTTGACCGGCACCACCGCCCGATACGGAATGTATACATGTCTGACAGGACCGCTCTCTCCGGGTGCGCCGATGTGCGGGAAAACCGCGATCGTATCATCGAACTTCTTACTGGTCTTAAAATCGTCCTTGGTGACCATGTACTCGCCGGTCAACCGGCGGGCGCCCCGCGTTCCGGTCTGGGAGGCGGTGTCCAGGATGAAGCTGTTTTCAAAGGTTGGAACATTTTCTTTGAGGAACTTGTGCCCTTTGCGCATGATCTTGCGCATCTCGACTTCCAGCGTTGTCAGGTCCTCGACATTGGTGCAGTCCAGGCCGGGTATCCAATTGTTGACCCAGAGCACATCGTTGCGTGGAGTCGGGAATGGCGCCAGCCGTGTTCCCGCTACTTCCATCATCTCTTTCATCAGTTCCTGCCAGCGTTCCCGGTTGGCTTCCTGGAAATCGCACAGCCCCTGGTAATCACAATTCCCAAGGCGGAAGACCAGCGCCAGCATGGTACTCCGGCTTGTCTCTTCCCATTTCCCGTCGTAGTCGGCTCCCGCTGACGGCAGCAGGTCGCCGTCACCGGTACCGTCGATGATCACTTTCCCGAGGACTGCATGGCGGCCGGACTTGCTCTCGAAGATGACGCCCTTCACCTGGCCGTCTTCCATGATCGCCTGAGTTCCCCAGGAATGGAGGTACAGTTTGATGCCGGCTTCTTCCACCATATCATTGAGGATGCATTTGAGGAGTTCCGGGTCTACCCAGGCGGTATGCTTGACCCTGCCGTTGACCGTGTTCCCGAAAAAACGCGACCATTTCTTGATGAGGGCGGGATCGTCCGAGCCGATGTCTTCCATGCGCGGTCTCAGTACGCCGCCGATGGGGTCCAGTCGTTCCAGCCATTCCAGGTTAAGGCCGGCTATCACGGGCTCTTTCCCGCCGTCGCTCATGTGGGGTATCTGGAGCACGATGCCGCCGGAAGCCATACCGCCGAGATGACCGTACCGCTCCAGGAGCACTGTCCTGGCCCCGTTCCGGGCCGCCGCCATGGCTGCGGAATGACCTCCCGGTCCGCCGCCGACCACGACGACGTCTGCCTCATAACAGACGCTGATGTCCCGCCCGGGTTCCCTGACCGTCTTGCCTGTAGTTTTGAGTTCCATGTCAATCCTCCGGTAAAGTGGCCTTGCTACTAATAAACCCTTTCCAGGATCTGTGATATCTCTCCGGTGTAGCCTGCTATCTTGGAAGCAAGCTCTTTCTCAGCCTCCGGTCCCTTGCGGGAAACCTGCACGATGATGCCCGCGGAGGCAACCTGTTGTTGGCCGGAGTAAATCGGGGCGGCGACCGCCCAGAGGCCGAGCCGCTGTTCCTCACGGCAGTAGGCTACCCCTTCCCGCCGGACCGTCTCGATTTCTTCTTCGAGACGCTCCAGGTCCGTGATGGTATTTTTGGTCATGGATTCCAGCTTTACGGATGCGAAAAAGGCTTTCCTCTGTTCGCCGCTCATCCCGGCCAGATGTACCTTACCGCAGGCGGTGCTGTGGAGCGGCATGCGTCTTCCCACCGGGGAATTGATACGCATGGCCTCGGTAGTACCTATCTCCTCGACAACCAAAGAGGTATTGTCATCGAGTACCGTTAGATAGACATCACAGCAAATTTCCCGTGACAGATTGCATAGAGGCAGGTAGGTGAAATTGATGAACTTGAGGTTGCGCCGGGCCGCATAGCTGAAGTCAATCGACTTCAATCCGAGGTGGTAGAGGCCTTTTTTGTGAGACTCGATGATATAACCGCGCTGGACGAGGGTGGCCAGGTACCTCGAACTGGTAGCCGGATTGAGACCGGTCGATTGTGATATTTCGGTCAGGCTTAGTCCGCCTTCCTGCCGGATGAACAATTCCATGATGTCCAGTACGCGATCGACGTTTTTTGACATAAAGTCTGTAAAAATGAAAATGGATTTTCAAAATAAGAGGAGATTGAGTCAGTTTAACATTAAACCCGTTTCCTGTCAATAAAAAGGGGAAGTCCTGGCAATATCAAGCAGAGCCTGTCGGGCAGCGCGGGCTTTGTCTATCCAGACCTGCCCGAAATGTGTAAAATACAAGAAGGCACGCGCAGGGAGCAAAAAAATCCAGAAACGGAGTTGTTCTATGAAGAAACCCGCCGGCCGCATCATCCAATCGCCCATCGGGCAAAAGGAACTGGATAGTACCGGTTCAGCCATCGGCGCCGCCCGCATGGACCCGTCTCAGACCTACATTTACCTGGCGAAGCTCCTGCAGGAGTACATCAACACCGGCTCGGAACCAGCCTGGCAGACGGTCCGGCAGGGCGTAGATGCCATTTACCGAACCGTGAGTACCGCCCTGGAAACGCTGGAATCGGAAAGCCCCTTCCGGACTGAGGTAAAACGGCAGATATCCGCCGGTAAACGGCTCTTTTTCAAACCCAACTGGGTCGTACTGCCGCTCATAGACTGGGATACCCACGGCCCCGGAGTGCCCGGCGCCAATTCCCATTGGGAATTTACCGCCGCCGTCATGCGGTGGTTCCATGATACGGCCGGCATAACCTATCACCAGATGGCGGTGGGCGAAGCCAGCATGACCTCGCCCCTGGACTCCGACACCATTTCCAGGAAACTGGGCAGGAACATACCTCCCGAGGCCATCTTCGAGGGCAGGTACGGGAACGACTACGGCGGCTGGGGTTTCTATTTTGCCCGGAAGTACCTGGCGGAATGCCATGCCGGGGACCATACCGACGATCCGATGCGTGGTTACGAGGAGAGCGTCGCCGGTGTTACCTTGCCGCCCGGAAAAGCCGGGGACAGGCTGATGCTCTATGACCTGAACCGGCCCGATGACGATAACAGCCGGGACGTCCCGGTGGAAGGCGGCATCAACAACCAGGTCATCACCGTCCATAAATCGGTGGTCGGCGGAGACCCGGCGGACCCGCAGGACAGGCAGGACTGGCCGGGCTGCGTCCTGGTCAACCTGCCGATTCTCAAGATACACGTCCTGGAACTCCTTACCTGCGCTGTCAAGAACATCGGCATGGGCATCTATGCCATGCAGGCCAACGCCAGCCGGAAGCCGGGTGAATTCAGGTGGAAGTATTCTATTCCAGATGTGCGGGTACCGTTCGGCAAGCTTAAGTTGCCCCACGCACGCTGGTCCCTCCAGACCGATGAAGATACACTAAAACCGCTCCGCGATAAAAACGGTGATTTCATCTGGAAGCGGACCGGCGGCATGGAAGCCACGATGGCGGACGGCCTCCAGGCGGTCAAAGGCCAGGACGTCATGATGCTGCACGTGGCCGAGGCGCTCGAATGCACCAACATTTATCATTCCGGTTATACCGGGGTCATCGTACCGGAAGGATTCGTTTTCGCCAGCCATGACCCCGTGGCCCTGGATAACTGCTGCGCCCGCTACCTGTTCAATATGGTACCCATGGCGGAAACGGCCGGCATCCGGGAGAAGTACGGGGTCAGGTCCGATATTATCCAGAAGATACCTTCCGCCAGGCGGGATGGAAAGAACATCATCACCGCAGAAGGGTACGATTCCTGTTATTCCCGCTACCATGCCCTGAAACATTGCGAGGAACGGGGTCTGGGCCAGTTGGAGTTCTACGTGACCGGGAAAGACCTCTGGCAGGGCGGCGAACTGGTGTCTGTGAATGGGCATCTTGGGCGGACAGAGAACGGCGTCTTCACGGACCTGGTGACGAAAACCATGTACTATGCCATCGGAAAACCGCTCATGGACCTCCAGGCTGGCCTGCTGGCGTACCTTGAGGCAGACGACGCCCTGACCGGTAAAGACCACAAAGCACAATTATTGGCGCGCCAGGATGAGAACGGCGACGGTGTTATCGACTACCTTGAGTCTGGCAAGAACACTGGCTCGATGGGCGCGTTCATGTACGGTCAGACCCTGGCCAGCCCGCTGGCGGACCCGGATGAGGTGTTAAAACTCAGTTTTCTCCTGAACATGGCCCCGGCCCGCTGGATCCGCAGGGAGTGGAACACCGAAGGACTGGAGACCGGCGAAAAGGGGCTGGTCGGTCAGGCGGTAGCCTGGGCTTACACTCTGTCCCAATCAAGGGAAGAGCACCCGGACCCGTTTTATCCGGGAAGGGTTTTTGGTAATGGCAGGTGGCCCAGTCTGGACTATGTCATCCACATGTCGCGGTACAGCTGGGTTTACGGCAGGATGTTCCCGCGCAGGATCGACTGGCAGATGTCCCCGTACGGGCAGGCTTTTGCCTATGCGGACCGTAAATGGAACGGTTCCGGGTACTGTACCGGAGTCGCAAAAAAGAACAATGAGGACATCATCGGCGCGTATCATCATGATGTTTCCTGCGGCGGCGAATTGCTGCCCTTTACGATTTACGTTCCCCGCGGTTTCGGCAGCTATGATGGCTGTAATATCCCGAATGCCGAGGAGACGGACGATCCGGAACTGGTCTTTACTGCCGGCTTCCCCGATGGCGAGACCTGGCGGGAACTGCGGCTCTCCGATTACCCCTGGCTGAAAAAGATATAACGAAGAGGCGTAGGCACAGCACGGAATCGAGGATAGTTATGAAGAATAGCAGCCGGATGTGAACGGTGCGTCACTTCCGTAGGTACTACTATACGTGGTACAATGCCCATTGCCGGTAATTTTTGCCGGCGTGTAAAAAAATGGAGGTTGAACAATGCAGGAAGTCCACGATTTTCTCAAGAAGGCCGGTACTTACTATCTGGCGACGGTCGATGGCAACAAGCCGAAGGTCCGCCCGTTCGGTACCGCCCACATCTTCGACGGCAAGCTGTATATCCAGACGGGGAAGAAGAAACCCGTTTCACAGCAGATGAAGAAGAACCCCAACATCGAGATCTGCGCCATGAGCGAAGGCAAATGGATCCGCATCCAGGCGACGGCCGTCGAGGACGACCGCGTGGAAGCCAAGCAGAGCATGCTGGACGCTTATCCGAACCTCAAGAACATGTACTCCGCCACGGACAGCAATACCCAGGTACTGTACCTGAAAGACGCTGTGGCGACGATCGCCTCCTTCACCTCCGAGCCGAAAGAGATCAAGTTTTAAATTACACAATTATCATAGAAAACGAAGAAAGCTCGTCCGCGACTGAGGCGCCGAACGGTGGAAAATCAGGAGCGGATGGGCTTTCGCAATTCAATCGGCTATCGCCCGATCATTTACCGCGGGCGCGGCGTTTGGCCCGCAGCCAGCGCTCGGTGGATGATTCCGGTGTTTCTGCGGGCGCTTCATCAGGACGCGGCGTTTCTGGAGGGGCGGATTTTCTTTCCATAGCGGGAGTGGGCTGGCGGTAAGGCGCCGGTTCTTTCTGTGAGGCGCCCGATGGTTGACGAGCGGGCGCCACTTTGACGCGCCGCTCCCGGCGCCGGCGCATTTCACCGAGGACCGGCGAGGCAGGCTCTTCCTGCCGTGCCAAGCGCTTCTGTGCCATAGCGGCACGGGCATTCGCCAACCAGGCGAGCGCCTCAGCGGGGCGCACGTTCAGACGGCGGACGGCGACATCCAGTGGCAACAGGACGGCGGCCGCCATCAATAGCCACCAGGCCAGCGGCAGAGCGCCGTAAGCCGGTGGCAGGCCGGGGCTGAATGCCTCTTGCGGACTAGCCAGCACCTTACCCCCGGTCACAGCCGCGAGTCGCTCCAGCAGGTCTTCATCGGCTTCGAGGTCCTTGAACTCCGGCGAGTACGGCACGACCAGTCCGCCCGCGGTGGTTCGGATGCCCCCGTCCGGCGCCTGCTCGGTGACCTGGAGGAAGTAGGAACCCTGCTCGTTGACCGGGAAACCGGCTTCCCATCGGTCCGGTGAGGTCGCCTGGAGCGGGACTTCAACAGATTGCAGGTCCGGTCCGATCACTCGCACGGCCAGGTCCGCTCCTTCCTGGGACTGTCCTTCCACGAGGACGGCGGCTTCCCCGGCTTCAACCTCGGTTTTGATGAGGAACGGCGCTTCTTCCGGCGGGAGCGTCCAGTCCACCAGCGCCGACCAGAAGGCGGGCGCACGTTCCCATTCCAGCAGGCCGGTAGTCCAGCGGCCTTCGCTGTCGCTCGTCCAGACGACGCTCCGCCCGAGGCCGTACTGCCACTGGGCCAGCAGGGGGTCGCCGCCGGGCGAGACGAGTACCACGCGTGCGGTGTTACGCGGCATCGTCATGACATAGCCGTCCAGCGTGGGAAAGACGCCCCCGGTCGCCTGCAGCACCGGGCTGTTCCCGGCTACGAGCGGCGTGGTGGGTTCCTCGACGATGGCGTTGCGGGCGGCCAGACGCGTCTCTCCGGTCAATATCTGCGGGATGTCGCGGGCGCGGTCGGTGAAATAAAACCGGCCGCCTCCCCGGTCGGCCAGCCACTGGAGGAGGTTGGCGTCCGAGTCCCGGCCGACGGCGATGGAGGAGAGGGTTATCTCCTTTTCTTCCATGGTTGCCAGCAGGCCGGCGTAGTCGCCTGGCTGTGAGATGCCGTCTGTCAGGAGGATGATATGCTTGCGCGGCGCCGGGGCATCCGCAATGGCCTGCACCGCTGCGGCCAGGGCGGGGTAGATATCGGTGCCGCCGTCGGCGGCGAGCGTACCGATGGACTTCTGCATAGTCTCCAGGTGTTCTTCGCTGCCGATTTCCTCCAGAGGGACCAGCCACCAGTTCGCGGCATCGAAGGCTACCACACCGGCGATGTCGTACATCTCCAGTTCCTCGAGACTGAGGCGGGCGGCTTCCTTGGCCATTTCGACCTTGGCCACACCGTCCGTACCGGCGCCGGACATGCTGCCGGACTTGTCAATGACCAGCACGAGGGCGACCTTGCCTTTCTCGCGACGCTCGGGGACCTCCGATGTCACCGGCAGCACCTGCTCCAGCGGCGTGTCCTCGTAGCCGCCCATGGTCAGGCTGTGGCCTCCGCCGATCACCACCAGGCCTTTGCCGAGGTCGCGGACGGCAGCTCGCAGTACTTCCATTTTCTGCTCGCCGAGGGCGTCGGCGGGCACGTCCACCAGGACGATGCCGGAGTATCGTCCCAGGCCGTCAAGGGAATCCGGGAACAGAGACGCAGGCTGGACGTCTACCTCGAGGCCGGTAGCGCGGAGAGAACCGGCGACATTGTCCCCCGCGCCGGGACGGTCTTCCAGGACCAGTACCGCCGGGGGACCATGGACGCTGACAAAGGCGTCGGCGCGGTTGTTGTGGTAGAGGGTATCGGCCTCGCTTTCGATGGTCACCCGCACGGTATGGAAACCAGCCTCTTCCAGGCGGACATCGAATGCGAAGCGTTTTTCCCCTTCCTCGAGGAGAACATCTCCGCCCGCTGCCAGTGCTCCGTCAACGTAGACCCGGAGGACGGCGTTCGCGGCGCCGGTGCTGCGGACCTCGACCTCGAGAGGCACATTCTCACCGATGCGGGCGGACGAAGGGGCATCCACGGAGGCAATCAGTACTTCGGGTCCGAACGGACGTTCCAGGGGAACGACGTCCACCTGGATGCCGCGTGACTCGAGGAAGCGGGCCTGTTCCAGGGCGTCACCGGTGTTCTGCCGGCCGTCAGAGAGCAGGACGATGCGTTTCTGGGCGTCGCGGGGGAAAAGCGCCCCGGCCAGGCGGAGGCCGTCCGCCAGGCTGGTATAGTCCGGCTTCACGGCGGAGAGGAAGCTGTCGAAGCCGTCTCGGCCGGACACCGGCCATTCCACGAGCGCGCCCTGCGCCGTCACAACAATGCCCGCGAGGTCGTCCGCATCTCGTTCCAGCATCGCCTGCCGGATGAAATCTTCGACCCTTTCCCGGTTCTCGTCCATGCTGGCGGAGAGGTCAGCGACGAAGATGACGGCTTTTTTCTCGACCGAATACCGTACGGAAGGAGCGGCCAGGGTCAAGATAAGGACCAAAAAGAGCAGCGTCCGCACGATGGTGATGAGGCGGCTTCTCCCGTCGCTCCTGCCCTTAAGCTTACGGCGCCACTGGAAATAGAGCCAGGCGGCGAGCGGTACCAGCAGCAGGAGCGCCCAGGGGGCGGCGAAGCTAATACCCACGTTCGTACACCCACCATTCCAGCATGAGGACGACCAGCGCGAAAAGGGCCAGCCAGGCGGCCAGTTCGTACGGGACGCGGTAATCGTCACTGTCTGCAATAACACTGCCGGACACGGACGGCAACGGGACCGGCGCCAGGTCTGATTCATCCGGCCGGAAGAGGTTTACGGCAAAGTAACTGATGAGTTCGCCCTCTGGCAGACTCTGAGATAGTTCGTAGGCCCCGATTTCATCAACCAGCATCGGCCGGGGCGGGAACGGCGGCGCGATCTGCAACTGTTCCCCGGAAGGTATGGTCACCCGGGCTTCCGTGGCTCCGGGTGAGACGGGAACATCAACGATGTCGCCGGGACGGGCTTCCAGGCTCGCGCCCAGACCGGGGTGGAGCCATCCGGCCAGGTTCTGCACGAGGATGGGGAACGCCGGCTGCAGCGGCAGGTCCGAATCATGGAGGTCGAAAGCGATGGCGGCGATACGCCGGTGCGGTTCCTCCCAGACCGCGGCCAGGCACCCCTGAACGGACTCGAGCAGTACCTGCGCTTCCGGCGGCGGCTGGACCGGCGCGACTTCGCGTATGAGGATATCGGATATGTCCACGTAGCGCAGCAGGTCGGAATCAACCTGCTGCAAGCCGTCCACGGGACCCGGCGCGGACGATGCCCATGCCACGAAGCCGGCGGGCGGGTCGAGGACGAACACGGCCCCCTCGGGGAGCGTTTCCGGCAATATGCCGTCGAATATCCTGATGTCGTAATCCCCCTGGCCGGTAAAGCTCTCCGGCGCGGCCAGGGTCACTTCCAGTCCCGGGACCAGGGACAGGGCTTTTTCCAGGAAACGGTTGCCCTCCGTAACGAGCAGCGCCCGCGCTCCTGTCCCGGAACCGCCGGCGACCCAGGCGCGGTCGTCCAGGGGGAAGACATCACCGGGGACGAGGCGGACTTCGTACAGCGCCGCCTCGGGCAGGGAAGACCACCGGGCCAGGTTGTCTTCTCCGGCTGAGACATCGAGTTCCCGGACATCGTAAAGCGCTCTGTCGATATACAGTTCCAGAGAGGCAGGACCGGTCACCGGTCCGTAACCGGTCACCCTGGCCAGGCCTTCGAGGCCGTTGACCGTGCGGCGAATGGAAAATGCGCCCACGGTCAGATTGGCAGCATCGGAACCGATCAGTTCGTGGCGAAGGGAGAAAGGCAGGTTGTCCGGCGGCAAACCGGCGACGTTGCCGTCGCTGAGGACGACTACCTCGGCATCGGAACCGGACTGCACGAGGGAGGCGGCCATGGAAAGAGCGGCATCGAAATCAGCCCCACCCGCCCGTGGACCCGCTGCTTCTATCGCCTGGCGGAGCCGGTCTTTCTCCGGGCTCTGGGCTATCAGGAGTTCAGGCGTGTCCCCCATGAGGATGACAGAGGCCACGTGGCCGCCCGGCAGACTATCGATTAGTTCCCGGGCCTTTTCCTGCGCCGCGCCGAAGCGGGTCGGAGCAATATCCTGCGCCTGCATACCGGCGGAAGCGTCGAGGATGAGGATGAGGTCGCCGCGGACATCGCTGTCCCGGTAGAAGACCGGGCGCGCCAGCGAGAACACCAGCAGGGCCAGGACCAGGAGTTGAAGGAGCAGCAGCAGGTTGGGCCGCAGCTTCTGCCAGGGCGTATTGGCTTCGAGGTCGCGGAGTATTTCCCGCCAGAGGAAGACACTGGAGACGCGGCGTTCCCGGCGGCGCATCCTGAGCAGGTAGAGGGCGATGACCGGTATCGCCAGGAGACCGAACAGCAGCGCCAGCGGCGAAAGGATGCTCATGCCGGCTTGCTAAACGCCTTCCTGTGTCCGCCGGAGCAGGCGCAGGACGGCGTCCTCGATGGAAATAGTGCAGGGAAACTGCATGAAGGTGATACTGTGCCGGTGGCAGAACTCCGCCACTTCAAGGACGTAAGCATCCAGGCGCTCCCGGTACATTTTAACGGCCCGCGGTGTGACCGTGACGTCCAGCGGCTTCCCGTCTTCGTCGTCCACGAGCTGCCAGTCCCCGGAGAAGCCGGGATCGAGTTCATCCGGGGCCAGTATCTGCACCAGCACGACTTCCTGCCGGAGCCCGAGCAGGGCCAGCAGCCCGCGTCGCCAGTCGGTCTCGGTCAGCAGGTCGGTCAGGACGACGGAGAGGCCCGGCGCCGGGCGCACCTTCCGCAGCGAGGCCAGCGCTCTGCCCAGGTCGGTGCTGCCCCTGCATTCCAGGGACTCCAGGAAATCCCATACCTGCCAGACGTTCGCCCGGTTGCCCAGCGGAGCCAGGTACGTGCCGAGCGTTTCGCCCAGTGCACCCGCGCCGGCGCGGTCATCGTGGGAGAGGCCGATGTAGGCCAGCGCCCCGGCGATCTGCCGGGCCAGGTGTATCTTCGCCGGGTCGCCCCAGGCCATGGAGCGGGAGGTATCCAGCAGCAGCAGGATGTTGAGGTTCTCTTCCGCGCGGTAGAGCCGCAGGAAGAGGCGTTCCAGGCGGGCGTAGGCGTTCCAGTCGATGCGCCGGTAATCGTCCCCGGGAGCATAGCTCCGGAAATCGGAGAACTCCACGGAGGTTCCCAGCCGGGGCGCCCTTCTCGGCCCGGCCCCGGAGCCGGGCAGGCTCTGCCGGGTAGCCAGGGAGAGGGCGTCCAGCATGCGGAGAAATTCAGGGGTAAAGAGTGTCGTCGTTTCTGCCATTGTATGTTCTACTACCGACCCGGCCCATCTGCACCGGGTTATCGTTACGCCTTTTTTGGCCCGGTCGCTTCGAGGACGGTATCGATGACCCGGTCCGCGGTAAGTCCCTCGGCTTGGGCTTCGAAGTTCAGGATAAGCCGGTGTCGCAGGGCCGGGTATGCCACGGCCTGGAGGTCGTCCGCGGAGAGATTGTAGCGGCCTTCGAGCAGCGCCCGCACCTGCCCGGCAATGACGAGGCTCTGCAGTCCCCGGGGACTGGCCCCGTAGCGGACGTATTTCTTGACCTGAGGGGCAGCCTCTTCCCGTTCCGGATGGGTCGCCAGGACAAGTGAAACGGCGTATTCATGGATGTGCGAGGCAACGGGGACTTCACGGGCCAGGCGAATCATCTTCTCTAATGACGGGCCGTCCGCGACGGCGCCGGCGTGGCCGGGTTCATAGGCAATGGTGCGCTGTAATATCTGGCCCAGGTTTTCGCGGTCGGGGAAGGGGACATTTACTTTGAAAAAGAAGCGGTCGAGCTGAGCCTCGGGGAGCGGGTAGGTGCCTTCCATCTCCAGCGGGTTCTGTGTCGCCAGGACGAAGAACGGATGGGGCAGCGGTCGCGTGGCGTCCCCGACGGTGACCGTGCGCTCCTGCATCGCTTCCAGCAGGGCGGACTGGGTCTTGGGTGTAGCGCGATTGATCTCGTCCGCCAGCACCAGGTTGGCGAAGACCGGTCCGGCCTGGAAACGGAGACCTCGGCGGCCCTGCTCGTCCTCCATGACAACGTTGGTGCCGACGATGTCAGCCGGCATCAGGTCCGGTGTGAACTGGATGCGGGAAAACGAAAGTGTCAGCGCTTCTCCCAGCGTCCTGACCAGCAGCGTCTTGCCGAGGCCGGGGACGCCTTCCAGCAGGACATGCCCGCCGGAGAGCAGCGCAATAACGGTCTCCCGGACGACCTGCCGCTGCCCGACCACCACCTTGCCGATCTCTTCCTCGATACTGCGGGACGTCTCGATGAAGGCGGCGATGTCCTGTTCCTCAATGGCGCGGTTGGCCGTTCGGTCGGTGTTCAAATTCATTCCTCCAGTTCCGAGAAATAGCGGCGCACGATGTCCTCGTACCCCGCCGGGAGAGGGTTGCGCTCCATGTGTTCGGCGGCCTGGTCAGCGTAGTCGCCGATCACTTCCGTATACGGCCGCAGCACGCCGGGAATGGCGCCGCTGCCCGGACCGGTCTGGACCTCGGCGGGGTCGTCAGGCCCCGTGCCGGGGACGAACACGGTTTCTCCGCCGGTGGTCAGCCTCCCGGTCTCATCACCTTGCTGTGAGCCCGGCTGGTTTCCGGCGCCGCCGCCGCCCTGACCACCGCCCGAGCCGGTCCCCGTTCCGGTCCCGGAGCCCTGTCCCGAACCGCTCCCGGAACCCTGTCCGGAACCGGAGCCGGAGCCGGACCCTTCACCCGAGCCTTCCCCTGAGCCGCTGCCGGAACCTTCCCCGGAACCTTGTCCCGGCTGGGCGGCGATGCCGCTGACAAAGGAACGGGCGTCCTTCAAACTTGCCAGCGCCTGTTCCAGCGCAGTCTGTGATGCGGCGCTGTCCTGGAGCGCCGCCAGTGCTCCTTCCAGGTCGGAAAGGGCTGCGGCGCCCTCTCCGGTGTTCCCGGAAGCTATTGCTTTAGCGGCTTCCCGCAGCGCCCCGGCGATGTCCTCATTCCGGGAAGCGGCCGCGTTGGCTGCCTGCTGGAGGGCGGAAGAAAGTTCCTGCAGTTCCTCCGGCGTCATGGAGCCCAACTGTTCCGCGAGGGCGCTCGAAGCTTCACTCAGCGCGGCTTCATCGCCCGATGCCAGGGCCTGCCCGAGTTCCTGTGTGAACGGCAGACCGGCCAGGGCGTCCCCGATGTCCTGCAGCGCCTCCGCCTGGGCGGTCTGCTGTTCCAGCAGCTTCAGGGTGTCCTCGGCTTCGGAGAGGGCTTTGAGGGCTTCCGGGGCGGTCTCGGCCTGTTCCAGCGCTTCCTTGAGCTTTTCCAGGGCTTCCTGCAGCGCGGCCAGTTGTTCCTCGGTCAGGGGTGAATCGGGGCCGGTGAGTTCCTCTTCGGCTTCGGCCACTTCCTCCAGGGCTTTTTCAACCTGGGTCTGGAACTCCTGCCGCTCTTGGATGACCCTATCCATCGGATTGGGCAGGGTCGCCAGGAGAGCGGCCACGACCAGGCAGGCCAGCCACGGCAGGAAAGCCTTACCGCGCGGCAGCAGTGAAATAAAGTCGGACGGGCGTTTGTTTTTTACGGAACTAATGGCGTTCTCGCGCTGGAGGCCGGCGATGGGCGTCTCAGCATCCCGGAGTTCCCAGGCGGTGGACAAACGGTCCGCAAGGCCGGTGAGGCGATCGGCGTGTATGGCCGAATCCATGATGGATGGCCGGAGCGCCAGCCCGTAGATAAGCCCGCCTACCAGCCCGGCTGCCAGGGAAATTCCAGACCAGAGCAGCGCTCCCTCCCAGGGCAAGAACCACGAGACCGCGAGCAGGATGACAGCCAGGGCGGTGCCTCCCGCCAGGCCGCGCAGCGCCCAGACCAGGCCCCGCCGCCATATGAGCCGCTGCCGCCAGGGGCCGATCACATTAGCGAGACGGCGGGCATCGCGGGAAAGCTTCATGTGGACGCCTCAGCACGCGGAGCAACCTGGTTCCGGCCGCGCAGGAGGCGGGAACGTCCGGGACGGAGCATCCTGGCCGCCAGGAAGAGGAACAGCGCCACCAGGAAGGCGTCCGCGATGAGGTTTGCCTGCCACAACGGCATGCCGCTCCCGGGGTTATTGACCGTCCCGCCGATATACTGGAGTTGTGAAGGGATAATGTCCGGCAGGGTCGAGGCCAGCGATGCCAGCGGATTGAATATCAGAGGGATCATGACAGGGGTCATGTTGGTCTGGTTGTTCATCGTGGAGCCGATGACCGCCGCGGCGATGATCGTCCCGATGAGCAGCAGGAAGGTGACGGAATATGCCAAGACGGTGGCTATCTGTCCCCGCCGTATCGCCACCGAGAGGAAGACGCCGAGCGTTCCCAGCATCAGTGCGGAAGCCAGCGATATCAGGAATGCCAGTCCCAGTTGTCTCGGCGATACGCCGCCGAAGAGGAAGGCGAGACTGAAAATCGGTAATGCCGCCACCAGCAGCATGAATACATAAGACAACGAAGACAATACCTTGCCCAGGACGATCCAGAGAGAGGGCACCTGGGTACCGAGCAACAGGTCCAGTGTCTGCCGGTCACGCTCCCCGGCAATGGCCGCCCCGGTCAGGCCGGGGACCATGAAGACCACGAGGAAGCCCTGAAAAATGGCGAGCACGGTGAATAACTGGGCGCCGATGGCGGCGGCCCGCGAAGCGTTGTAACCGTACTGGAACTGCTGCTGTTCGATATAGAGCAGGATCGCTCCAATGCCGGCGATGAGCAGCAGATACACGGTGATCGTGATGACGGCACGGCGTCCCCGCATCCGGGTCCGCAGTTCCTTGAAGAGGACCGCCATGTTGCGGATGATCGTTTCTTTCACTCCCCGCCCTCCTCGGTCAATGTCATGAAGAGTTCTTCCAGCCCTCCGACAGCGGTAAAGCTGACGACCGGAACACCCGCTTCGTGAAGGGCTTTCAGAATGGCGGCCTGGCCTTCAGTTTCACCGGTGAACGCGGCGCGGACCAAGTTTTCCTCGTCGAGCGGCTCCACATGGCTGATGCCGGGCTGCGCTTCCAGCGCCCGGGCGGCGATTTCCGCCCCGTCCAGGACGCGGACTTCCAGTACACGGTTCGCCCCGAGGCGGGAAATAATACTGTCAACGGGGCCAGAAGCCACCATCCGCCCCCGGTGGATGATGCCGACTTCCGTGGAAAGGTCGGCGAGTTCCGGGAGGATGTGGGAACTGATCAGTACGGTCTTCTTCATGCGGGAGATTTCCTTGAGGATCTCGCGCATCTCGACGCGCGCCCGAGGGTCGAGGCCGGATGCCGGTTCGTCCAGGAGCAGCACGTCCGGGTCGTGCACCAGGCACCGCGCCAGCCCCAGTCGCTGCTTCATCCCCCGGGAGAGCGTCTCTACGAATTCATCCCGTTTGTGCCCCAGGTCTACCAGTTCCAGCAGGTCGTCGGTAGTCTTCCGCCACTGCTGTCTCGGTACACCGTGGGCCTGGGCGTAAAACTCCAGGTATTCCCTGACGGTCAGGTCGTCGTAAACGCCGAAGAAGTCCGGCATGTACCCGAAATGCGCCCGGGCCTTCTGCGGCTGGTAGACGACGTCCTCGCCCGCCACCCAGGCGCTGCCCCGGGTGGGCAGCAGGAGCGTGGCGAGGATCCGCAGCGTGGTGGTCTTGCCTGCCCCGTTCGGTCCCAGGAAGCCGTAGATGCTGCCGCGCGGGATCGTAAAGCTGACCCCGTCCAGGGCGGTAAACTTCCGGAAATCCTTTACCAGGGAATCGACGACAATGGCGTTCTCGCTGGTCATTCGGCCACTCCCTGGAGTGCCAATGAAGGCACCCCGGTCTGGAGACTGGTTCCGGTGTTTAGCACGAGCCTGATACGGACCGTACCCGAACCTGACACATAGTCCGCCGGGATAGCTTGATCCGGCAATTTTGCTTCCAATACGTCGTTACTATACCCGGCGTAAGAGGGACCAACGTACGTGACGACTCCGCCGGAACTCCTGATTATTGTGGATTTCGGGGCGGGGACCGGAACTGCTATTCCGCCGCCCGGTACGCTCGTTACCATCGGCAGATTTGCCGTACCAAGCTCGAGCTTATCCCAAATGTTATCCGTCCAGTTATACGCGAGGACCTCGATGCCCTGGGTCCCGGCAGGACCGCTGGACAGCGGCCACTGGACGGTCAGGTTGTCGACACTACTCATAGCGGGGACGTCAAACCGGTAGATAATTTCTCCCTCACGTATTACCATCATGCCGGGCGCCGGTCCTTCCACTTTAGCATCAATGCGCTCGATGTTGCCGGTCAGAATCCCGCCCGGCAGGGCAAATGTCCCCCGGACTTCCGGCTTCACCGGCTCTATGAACACCGTCATGGAGTACTCGATGGGATACTTTTTGTCAACGGTTATCTCCAGGAGGCTTGCGTCCGTCCAGTATACCAGGTAGGCGCATACGCCGGCAGGAACGTCCGTGACCTGGTTATTCATGGCTGCCTGCAGCACTTGCTGACGCTGCTGCCATTGCCGCCATTCATCCGTATCGCCCTGCGGGGGGTTCGTATTGAATATCGCCTGTGCGTTCACAAATGACAACCCCGCGGTGTTGTCGGTCAATGGTACGTCCACGGTCGCGGCTTCGCCCGGGCCTAGTTCGCCCAGTTCCTGCGCATTACTGCCGGTGATGAGCCATACTTCACCCAGAGGTCCGTTACCGGCATTTCTGACCGTCCCTTTGAGCCGGTCACCTTCTACGTAGAGGTCCTGGTCAAGTCCGTTTTCCAATCGCTCCATGCCGTCCATCCAGAGGCTCCGCGATGTCCACATCCCCATGCCGGACATGACCGCCTCACTGCCTTCCGCCCGGTTGCGTATGGTGGTTGAGGCATCGGAGGCGGTGGAGCCGCCCCAGTTGGCATTCCATGAACCGACGAGTGAATCTCCGGATATCCCGACGCTGTAATCAGCTTCGGAGGGGGAAAACACGCCTGCCATACGGCGTACCCGCGCCCAGTCCGTATCGGGCATTCTCTCCACGATGGCAGCGGTGCTGACCTGGACATCATTGCCCTTGGATTGCATTGCCAGCAGGAAGGCGCCGCTGGAAAACACCAGCACCAGGACGGGGATGGTCACCCAGGCGAGCCCCGGACGTTTCAGTTTGCGCAGCAGGAAGTAGCTGCCGGGGCCGACCAGGAGGATATAGCCGGCAATAAGGCCGATAAGCAGGTTGACGGACGGGATTTCCAGCGAGGGGAGGTAAGAGACCGCATTGTAAAGGTTGTAAAGCCACTGATCGGAAATACCCATCGGGCCCACGCTTATGTATTGAAAGGACGAAAAGTATGACGGCGGCAGGGTCTGGAACAGTAGAGCCTCCCAGAGGCTGGTCATGCCGGCCCAGCCGGCCAGGGGCTGCGCCGCGGGATCGAAGGCGAGGAACAGCACACGACCGTTGCCGTAGTCGCCCAGCACGGCCAGGGGTACATCGCCTTCCTGCACGAGGACTCGACCGGCAGTGACGACGTTGCCGGTAACGGTCGGGAGCAGAGTGGCGGTAATAGCCTCGTTCCCCAGTTCTTCCAGGGCGGCGACGCTGCTCAATTGGAACGGATCGCCGGGAGTAACGGGAAGAAGCGCTTCCGGCAGGCCTTTCAGATTTGTCTTGCCAACAGCGCCGCCTGGCAGTACCAGGGTGCCGCCGCCGGCCGTCCACCCTTCCAGTGCTTCCAGCGCGGCTGAAGATAGCGACTGAGCGGGGACATCTCCCAGGGCGATGATATCGAACGCTTCTAGCACTTCAGTGCGTTCCGGGAACTCGGCGGGGTCGATGAGCGCTACTTCCACCCGGCTGCCCTGTATGGGGAGGGGCAGGGTGGAAAGGATGTTCCAGGCCGACAGTTTTTGCCCGATGACGCCGACGAACAGGTCCTGCTCGCCGACGATGCTGACTCCCTCCTCGAAAGTATCCACCGTCTTGCCGCCGGACACGAGTTCGACCTCGATACGGGGCACGGCCGAAAGTAACGGAATGTAGAGGGTGATCCGCTTATGACTTCCCTGTGGAAGGACGACATCCGCGATATAGAGGCTCTGGTCGGTGAACCCCATCTGGTTGTAATTGCCATCGACCCTGAGTTCACCATCGAAATCACGCCCCCGGTTCTCCATATCGACTGTCAAGGGTACCCAGCTCCCCGCTCGCACCATGCCACCGAAACCAGCCTCGATGGCGGTATCGATCTCATAATCGTCACCGGCCGAAGCCGGGCCGGTCAAGCCGGCGAACGGCATCGCCAGAGCGGCAACAAATACCAGCGCGATGAGTACCGCGGTTGTCCTGCGTTTTCTCATAACCGGCCCTGCGTTACACCCCTGTTAAATGCGTACACACGTTTATCATAACCGATATACCATGCTCCGTCCAGTAATGCCGGGCATGCCGGAGGTATACATCCGTCGTATAGTAACCCACTTATATAACGCCGCGGCCGGTCATAAGTTAGCCCTTCGGAGAGACAATTCCCGGTGGGCATGCCGGTCGCCGGTTATGCTGTTCCATATCCGGAGAGCCGGATATACGTTGCAGAAACAAACCGTACAGAGTATGCTTTAATAGCCCGAAAAACGGATGACTATCGCTCAGAATATTAACGAGGGGGAATACGTATGACAGCAGCGCAGAAAATCACCGTATTGAGTCCCGAAACCGACCGGCAGAAACTGGCGCCGGACCAGCCGCCTCCCGGGTTCCCCGCAGCCGCCGGCACTTTTGCCTTCGAACCTTCTTCCGTGAACCTGGCCGAGCGCCCGGACACCCTGGAAAACAAGACGGTCTACCTGGTGGATATCGGGTTCGGCGGCGGATACAGCTTCCTGCAGGAAACGCAAAGATGGTTCGCCGACCACATGCCGTCCGTCAAGACGGTCCTCAGGCGCAAGCCCGGCCACGTTTTTTCCGATGACAACAACGAACTCTGGGAAGAAGTCAAACAGAAGGGTGACGCCGTCATCCTCGGGGTAGCCGGCTGACCGGGCTGCGTTTCAGTAGTTGCTGGAGGAGCCGTCAACCTGGAACAGAACTACGGAATTCCCGTAGCCCCCATTTCCGCGCATACCATGGAAGCCGTTGTCAAGAACTACCCCAGGGCCACCGTCCTGCCCATCATCTATACCCCGACCCCGGTCATCGGAGCGTCTCCCGAGACACTCTATAAAAAACTCCTCGAGGGCAACGACCCCGAGACGGGCCGGCAGGTCATCGACGAGATCATCGAAGTCCTGACCCAACACCAGGAAAAGAAGAAGCCTCAGCCCGCGCCCATCGACACCCGGGGACCGCGCGAAGCGAGCCTGTCCGGCACGGAGGAAGAATTACAGCAGCTTTTCTATGACCGGGGCTGGACGGACGGGAACCCGATCATCCTGCCGACTGAAGAACGCGTTGCGAAGATGCTCGAGGGAACGAGCCATGCTCCCGATGAGGAAGTCGGGCAGGTGTACGACCATGACCACCATGAAATGATCAAGTACACGGTACGGGACATCGCCGTCGTTGCCGTCATGGCAGGCGCGAAGCCGTCCTGGTTCCCCGTCATCCTGGCCATCGCCTCGATGCGGCAGTCATCCATCGCCCCTTCGACCACCGCGTTCGGCAATATGCTGCTCGTCAACGGGCCGGTGCGGCACGAACTCAAGATGAACTCCGGTATCGCCGCGTTCAGCCCGATCAACCAGGCGAACTCGGTTATCGGCCGGGCCTGGACTCTGATGAGCATGAGCTGGGGCTGCGCCAATATCAAGCGGACTATCTGGAGTTCCCAGGGCTGCACGGAACTCTACAACAATATGTGCGTAGCGGAGAATGAAGAGAGAAGCCCCTGGGCTCCGTTCCACGTGGACAAAGGGTTCAAGCCGGAGGAGAGCGCCGTCAGCATCTTCAGAGGGTGGGCCGTGGTCAACAGCATCGGCTGCGCGGCCAACCGGCCGCTGCACGAGGAATTGAGCCGCCAGTATGCCGCCATCCCGCCGCTGGGCTCTCGGGCGACCATCGTGATCGACCCCCTCATCGCCGCAAACCTCCATGATAACGAAGGGTTCACCACAAAACTGGACTACTGCAAGCACCTCTCCGAAAACATCAGGATAAAGGCCGGCGATTACTGGAAGACGGACCACATCGACATGCTGCTCTCCTCGCAGGCGGCTAAAGGTGTGGAACCGTTCGCTACCTGGAAGTCTCTGCCGGAGGATGCCCTGTTCGCCCCGTTCACCAATCCGGAAAACATCAACCTGGTGGTTGTCGGCGGCGGGACAAGCCCGTTGTGGAAGGCATCTGAATACGGGTACGCGGGCAGCGCTTCCGTGGACAAGTGGCGATAAGACTCAGCGTTGAAAGGTACGGACCTCATCGGTCATGTTCGTCGAGAATGTGCCGGTGAGGTCCGCTTTTTTGGGGGTACCTTTATTGCCCGGTTGAAAATACGCCCAGTTGCTGCAGGATGTCATAAGTGTCCGGGCCGCCCCAGTGTTTAACGAATTTTCCGTCCTCGATGCGGATGATCTCGATAACCCGGCTCTTGAATGTCTTGCCCGTCGGAGCGATGCCCATAAACTCGCCCTGGTGCGTACCCTGAATGGTCAGTTGGGCGACCACTGTATCACCTTCGGCAATCATGGCGTCGACTGTGCCGTTAAGGTCAGGGAAGGCAGCGCGTAAACCCGCCATTCTCTTCATCTGTCCGGCGGCATCGAGCGGCGGAGCGGCAGCCGAGAGGTATCGTTTATAGTCCGGCGCGAATGTTTGAGCGATGGTATCTGCATCTCCTTCGGCTTGAGCTTGAAAGTAACGGACCACGAGTGCCTTGTTGTCTTCAGTCTGGCTCTGGCACTGGATTTTACCATCATAGGTACCTTCCCAGCCGGAACCATCGTGGTAAACAACCTCGACAATTATCATGCCCGAGACAGTTCCGTTATTGCCCGAAGCGGAGAACGTGAGTTCGCACCTCTCACAAAGATCATTGGTTGAACCCGGGCGGCGATGGACGGCATGGCATTGAAAACTGCTCTTCTCGCCGCCGGGCACGCTGCCGGTAAAGGTCATCTCTCCCTGCCCGAGTATGGAATCCTTGTTCGCTGCTGGAAGCGTCACGAACAGGGTTTCTTTAGCCGTGCCTTTCAGGTCTCCGGAGAAAACAAAAGTCCTCTCCATGTGACCGCTCACCCGGGTTCCGGAATAACTATCGATGACGAGGTACCCAGACGTCATTGAGACGTCCCCGTGTACCGGTGTTGTTGCGGCGCCCAGAGCGGCTCCCGGTACCACGTAGATGGAGATCAGGAATATTGTTACTACAAAGCATACCAGCTTTTTCATTGGTAGCCTCCTTTTTTGTCTTTATCTTTTAGCGTTTTCCCATCCGGGACAGTGTACTAATCCCTATATGCTGATCACCTCCTCTTGTTCGGTTTCCGGGAATGCGGGAAGGTGTTTACGGATACCAGTTCGAGGCCCAGGTCGGCGAGGCGGGACAATATCCCGCGGAGTTCCGCCTGGTCTCGGACCCGTCCGTCCAGTCTGGTTTCATTGGATGCAGGATGGGTGATGTCGAACCCATCGAACCAATCCGACCAATCCTTATCGACATGTCCCTTGACCCGGATTTCTATCTCTTGCATCGCTGCCCTCATGCGGAATTACCCGACACGTTCATGCTAGCAATGAAAAAGACGCCTGTAATCTATCTGGGATAGATTTGAGGATAGATTTAAGAGATGGATTTTTTGAGGGTTGAGATAGTAAACAGCGGAATTACATCAGCTTGAGTTCCCTGGCCCGTTGGACAGCCTGGCGGCGGTCCTTCACTTCCAGTTTTTCAATAATGTGGTGGACGTGTGTTTTGACGGTACCAAGGCTGATGCTCAGGCTGGCGGCTATTTGTTGGTTGGAGACGTTATCAGTAAGGAGACGGAGGATTTCCAGTTCCCGTGCACTGAGGATGCCGGGCGGCGGCGTGGGTACGGCGGTTCTTGTTGCTGCCTGCCTTTGCCGCTCTTCATCGTCGATGATATCAAGCAACCTCCGTGTGAATTCAGGCGTGATTCCCCGGTCCAGGGCTTTATCAAGAAGCGGTTTAAGCGGTCTGCCTTCGTCAACGAAGAAGCGGATGATGCCTTCCGGCTCCGCCATGGTCAGCGCTTCAGTGAGGAACGCCAGCGCCTGTTCCTCGTCATCTGCCGCCAGTGCCTGGTAGATTCGTATATGATTTTCAGCCAGCCTCGCTCCAAACCGTGCGGCGTCATCGTAGATTTCCCGCAGAAAGGCGACCGCTGCTTCTTTCCTGCCCTGTGTCAGCAGCAGCCGCGCCGGGATATAGCGGATGTTGACAAACAGAGCATGATAATCCGGTAACCGCTCACCCCATCTGGCGGCTTCATCCTGGTTTCCGAGTCGTAAGCAATACAAAACGCGACTAGCAATATACCATGCATGCCAGGTAGAATCAATCGTCGGATCGAGCTGGACCTGGTCCAGTCTGGTTATCGCTATTTCCGCTCCGGTCGTGTCGCCTCTTGCCAGGCATATCATGGCTTGGACAAAAAGCGCCACTAAGTCCGGTTTGTCCTGTGTGTCACCTAGCATGGCGTTTTCAATGGCGGTATCCAGGTTATTTAAGAAATAGTGGACCCAGCATAACAAGCCGTAATCTGCTGCTCCCAGTCCGTTCTTTTCATTGAATTGATTGGATGTCTCGAATAACGCAGCAGCCCGCTTCAGCTTCCCCTGATACGCGGCAATGATCGCCAGTTGGCTCAGGGTTTGTGCAACGCCCAGGATATCACCAGCCTGCTTACCCAGTTCACAGGCAATCGTCGCCCATTTTTCGGCTTCCCGGAGCGGTCCGTGGCGTTGACGTGCATGGGCGATATTCACGGCTACCCGGCTACGCATGGCAATATCGTCACGTGGCAACAGCTTGAACGCCTTCTCCAGCAATTCAATGCAACGGATATCCCCCTGGTATTTGTACAGGATTCCCCGCGCAAAGGCGACGCTTGCCCTGATTGTATCATCCTGGCCGACTGCTTCCAGATATCCGAGAGCCTCCTCGGCCTCTTCCAAACGACCTGCTGAAGCCAGGATTGAGGCATAAAGGCTGTAAAGATGATGATGTTCACGAAAAATGTCATGAGGAATTGGCTGTAACCAACCGAGCAGTGTGTTGAACTCCCCGCGTTTCCAGCGTGCTTCATGATAAGCATCTATGAGTCTCAGCGCGCGCTGCCAGTCTTCGGCCGTCAGGGCATGATGGATGGCTTCATCGGGCAGGTTACTATCTTCGTACCACTGGCTCGCCCGGCGGTGTAAACCAGCAACGTATTCCGTTCCTTGGGCCGTTTCGCATTGGTGTCGCAGCAGGTCGGCGAAGAGGTGTTCGTAGCGGTACCATTGCCGCTCCTCGTCCAGTGGTACGATGAACAGGTGCCCGCGTTCAAGAGCGATGAGCATATCCCGGCTGTTGCTCCGTCCGGTCAGCTCATCACAGAGTGGGCCGGTGAGCCGGTCAAGCACCGAGGTCTTGAGCAGGAACTCCTTCAGTTCCTGCGTCTGCTTCTGAAGCACCTCTTCCATCAGGTAGTCCATGATATAGCGCTGGCTGCCGGTGAAGGCGTTGATGAAACCGGGGACGTCATTCTGTCCCTTCATGGAAAGAGCAGCCATTTTCAAACCTATCGCCCATCCTTCGGTGCGTTCATTAAGGGCGGCAATGTCTGTGTCGGAGAGTTCGGATGCTTTCATTTCCTTCAGCAAGCTCGCGGCATCGTCAAGAGAAAAGCGCAGGTCATCGGTACGTACTTCAAGCAGCATGCCTTTGCCGCGGAAGTGCGCCAGTTGTAGCGGCGGGTCGGCCCGGGCGGCGATCACCAGACGGATATGGGAAGGCAGGTGCTCGATGAAGTAGGCGATACCGTCATGTATCTGCTGCGACCGGATAAGGTGATAGTCATCAAGAATGATAGCCAGCTTACCCGGAGCTTTGGAAAGATCGTTGATCAGTATGGCCAGGATAGATTCGATAGGGGGCGGCTGGGGTGAATGCAGCCAGGGAAGGGCCCTTTCCCCGCAACCGGGGTGAATGGTCCGCAGGGCGGCGAGAAAGTAGTCCCAGAATCGGACAGGATCATTGTCTCCATCATCGAGCGAGACCCAGGCCGTGCGCACCCCGGACTGGCCGGAGCGCGCCCAGTCGCTCAGCAGCGTGGTCTTACCGAAGCCGGCCGGCGCGGACACGAGTACGAGGCTGAAACCGAGGCCTTCCGTTAGTCTGTCCGTCAAGTGCGAACGTGGCACCAGGCCCGGCCGGGCTGGCGGGACAACAAGCTTGGTCACGAGTAACGGAGTTTCCATGAGGCCCCTCACTCAACTCTTGACTCGTGGATAGGACATTGGTCGTAGTGGTGTTAATAGTATAACACAATTGTGGTGGATTGGTCCGGAAAAGCGGTACCGGTTATCTGCCGGTATGGTGGAGCTGAGATAACACCAGGTAATAGTGGCAAGGGTTTCGATATCACTCTCGCCATTAGAATATGAGACAGCAGATCGACAAACTAATCGACCGAACAGCGATGATTTACACCTCCTGGGTGGACATTCGCTTCATCCTGGGGGTATATTACGGGTAACAATCGCCTTTAATATCAGGAGGAGAATATGCTGGAAAGAAAAACAGGGTTATCCGCATTTCCTGACAAGCTCGAGGTGCACAATTTAACTGACAGTATACGCACGGTACAATGCAATTTACACCAGGAATCTCACTACGCTTATGCAAGCTGGGTTATTACGGATGACGGCGTGGTCGTCATCGATACCGGCGAACCGTTTCACAGTTCGCTCATCAAGGAGGAAATCGCCAGAGAAACTGATAGGCCCGTGAAATACGTGATATATACCCACGGTCACGCTGATCATTCCCGGGGCACCTATGCGTTTATGGAGAACAATCCCAGGATACTTGCTCATGAGAACCTGATATCCCGGTTCAAACGCCACGAGTTGACGGCAGAATACATCAACAGGATCATGAAAATCCAGATACACTTTGACCTGAAAAGCGAGCTCATGCCGAAGTACCCGTTCATTTATCCTACTGATACCTACTCGGACGAGTATACATTCCGGCTGGGAGGTAAGACTTTTTATCTGTTTCATGGAAAGGGGGAGACGGATGACCACACACTCGTCTGGATACCGGAAGAGAAAACCGTGTTCTGCGGGGACTTACTGGAAGCTTCGTTTCCCAATCTTGGAAATCCCTTTAAAGTCCAGCGGTACGCTGAGGAATGGGCTGTTGCCTTGGAAAGAGTGCTCGCGCTTGACCCGGACATTGCTGTCGGCGGCGATGTCGTCCTTATTACCAGGGAGAAGATACTTGAAGTGCTCCGCGAGAATATCGAACTCCTGAGATATCTCCAGGATTCGGTAGTAAAAGCAATCAATGAAGGCAAAAATCTTGAACAGATGACGGAAGAAATCCAGCTTCCCCCTCACCTGGAAAAAAGCCCGAATTTACAGCAGATATACTCACGGCGGGAGTTTGCCATCCACAACATATGGAAACGGTATTGCGGGTACTTTGATTTTTCCCCTTCCAGCCTCCTGCCCCGGCCGAAAAAAGAGATATCCGGAGTGGTACGTGGTCTCATAGGCGATGATGAAGCCATTGTAAGAACGGCGAAGAAACTCACTGCCGATGGACAGTTGCAACTGGCGCTTGAGACGTTGGATATCATTCTAAAATTGGATTATGAATACGTGCCCGCCCGCCGGCAGAGAAGGGAGATACTTAAGAAGCTGTTTGATACGGATATTTGTCTCATGTCACGCAATACCTGGCTGTATTATCTCGAAGAGGACGAACGGTTTCTTGCTCAGCATTCTTAGTGTTTTTCGCTATATCGCACTCGTGGAGCTGAGGTATCGACAGGTAGCACCAGCAAAAGCCTCGAGGCGGTCTTCAAACTCAGTATCGTTGATTTCTCTTTCTGTTCTTACAAAAATGCGGCAAAAGCGGCAAACCTCAAAGCGCGATTGATGGCGGCTGCATAGCATGCTTAAAGGCTTCGTTTCAAGTAAACCATATCTACTAATTGAATACCACCGTCAAATATGGGGTGGTCGTAGTTGTCTGTGAAAAAATCTTTTATCCTGTGCGAAATCCTGAAACCGTTTTTTTGATAAAACTGCAGTATCCATGGGATGTCGCCTGTTCCCACAAGCATTCCCCGATACCTGCCCTTGTAATGCGAGAATATGTGGTTTAAAAGCTTGCTTCCATACCCTTTACCTTGCCAATTTTTATCAGTGGCTATATTTTTTAGCTCGCAAACATCATCGCTTTCCCGCGTAACTACGCAAACACTTTTCAAGTCACCATCGTATAAGGCAAAAAGCTCACCTCGTTCCAGATATTTGTCTATCATGGATTCCTGTTCATCGGCTAATAAGAGTAAATCAAGGAAATCCTTTTTATTGCTCTCTACGATTGTGACTTCCGTCATCTCTGTACCCTGTCAAACATGAAAAAACGTTCGCTTGTCCAGTTAACAAAAACCAACGATTAACTTCTTTCCCGTTATACCATAGTCGTCTGACCCAAACAACGCCGGAATAAGAAGCGGCGCTTTTTGGGTAATCACATCAAGACGCGATATGGACATTCGATGCGGAAAATCGGCAGCCTGCTCGGCATTGCCGTCCTCGGCGCGGTTCTTCAGTCGCGGCTGGCCGGCGGACTCATTTCAGCCGTGAACAGCACGGCCGGCATACCGGACCAGGTAAAAATAACGATAGCACAGGCGGCCATGGTGCGCATGTTCACCAACGAGTTTGCCGGCAGCCTGAACACGGCCATGATAGTAGCAGCGATATTCTGCCTGGCGGGGGCCGCAGCGGCTTTGTTCATCAAGAATCCCGGCCCAACCAGGTAAGGGCTGTAAGGGAATGTTCTTGACTTCTATTTGAACAGCGCCGCCCAGATGAAGGCATCGAGCACCAGCGTATGGAAAGCGAAGTACCCGCTGCCGATGACCGCCAGCCAATACGAGGTTCCGGGAACCTTGCCCTGTAGTGTCAGTAACGCCACGAAAAGGGCCAGCGAAGCCAGGCCGACAATAAACAAAACGGTCCGAACCAGGAACCACATCCCCGCGGCCGGATTACCGGCATAGACGTTTGTCAGCGGCATCCAAAAGGCGGAGGGTATCAGCATGAAGATGAATATCACGTAGAAAAGGGTAAAGCCGGCAACGCCCCAGATACTCACCTGTGCAGGTTCCAGCCGGAAGAAGATGTAAAACAGGAAGGCGAAATAACCGAGGGCGGAGAGGATCATCGAAACCGTATAGACCGGCCTGATATTCGCTGGAACACCTCCCCACAGTACGTTGGCCCCGCCCGACTGCGCGTTAAGGCCGAAGATATAGCTGCCGATAACCGCAGCTCCCCCGATGACGTTGATGATAAGAAGAATGATGTGTTGTGAAGTCATAATGCCACTTCCTTAATAATGAAGATTTGCAGGTAGCTCTAGTCCAGGAAACCATGAGACCGGAACCAGCCAATGGTGTCGGCTAATGCCTGCTCTATGGGGCGTGGTTGATATCCCAGCTCTCGGCTCGCCTTTTCATGGCTGAGTAAGGGATTACTCTCGAGTTCTTTCAGGGATATCGGCGTTAACACGGGTTGCCTTCCTCTCACCTGGTCCAACAGCATGGATATCGGAGCGCCAGCCTTGGCCAACCACATCGGTACTACCATACGCGGCGGTTTTACACCGGTAATGCCGGCTGCTTGTTCGGCTACGTATTTCAGGGTGACCCATTGACCGCTTAATATATACTTGGTGCCCGGTTTTGCATTCTCGCAGGCGGTTATCATGCCTTCGGCAACATCCCGGATATCAACCCAGCAGAGCCCCGCATCAACCAGTGCCGGTAGTTTGCCCCTGGCCATGGATAACAGTGTCGTCCCAAAGTATGAAGGTTTAAAGTCGTTAGGTCCCAGCATTCCTCCCGGATTGATGATTATCGCATCCATGCCTCGACCGATGGCGGCCCTCACAACCCTTTCGCCCTCGGCCTTGGAATGATCATAGGGGGGATATGTCCCGTCATGAAGCGGGCGTGATTCATCGAGTGGTTTGTCCAGAGGCTCCTGCTGGTGCGCATGAAACGAACTGGTATGCAGCAGCCTTTTCACTCCGGTGGACTGGCATGCTTCCACCACGTTTTTCACACCGGTGATGTTTACCGCTTCGACCTCTTTACGGTCCCAGCTTACGATCGATATCAGCCCGGCCAGGTGAAAGACCACATCCGCGCCGGTAAATGCCCGTATCAATGATTCTTTATCGAGGACATCACCCTGAACACGTTCGATATCGAGCCCATCCAGAGCGCGCGTATCGTTATGAACAAGCGCTCGTACCCGCCATTTTTTAACTATAAGGGAGCGTACCAGGTTTGCTCCCAAATGCCCGGAGGCGCCTGTTACTGCGGCTAGCATTTCTCTCTCCACTATGTTTTATGCGTTGGGAGACCGTCGGATAGCCGCCAGTAAGACGCCCGGCCCTCCGTGAACCCCTAACCCGGCGCCGAGTTCGGCGATGGAAATTTTCTCTTCCTGAATGAATTCACCAAGACGGTGCTTTAGTTGCTTCGCCTGGTCGATGACCTGACTGTGAACAATCATCAGTTCTTTTATCGGGGTGTTGTTCTTCACGAAATCATAAATCCTGTCCGTGCCTTTACTCACGGCGCGTACCAGTCCGGCCCTGACGATTTCCCCTTCATGAAAGGTCAAGAGAGGCATGACATGCAG
>CAZQQL010000003.1:0-64779 GCA_964595455.1 uncultured Dehalococcoidaceae bacterium | reverse complement strand
CAGGGAAGCATCCTCCAACATGAGGACGGCCCTCGTGAAATACCAGGTCCAGTGCGCCCGTTATGACCAGACTCACAGGTAAACGCAGGTACGTTCAGGCGTAGGTCTTTTCCTGTTCTTCCGCGCGTTCTTCCGCCGGCGGCGCTACCTGGTGCTCATTGAAGCTGTCCGTCCAGACATTCAGGAATTCTTTCGTCATCCCGCAGTATTTGCAGCGGCCGGCGCTCGTAGGACCATGGGGCGTATCGATCACCCAAAAATGCACACACTCGTTATTTTCCTTGACCGGGTCCATGTTCCGCTCCTTCAGTGTTCCTTGTTGTCTGCCATTATAGCGCCCGTTCCCAACCCGCCAATACCAGTTTCACCCGCATTCCGGTTGAGTGCTACCATGCAGCTTTCGGCAGGTGCCGTGGCCTTTTCCTTCGCCTGAATTGAAGGCAGCGTGCGAAAAAGGCTATAATCAGTTGAACGGCTTCTATGCCGCTAACGGATTCAATACTCACTCTCCCGGCTGACAGTTCTATTACAAGGAGGTAGACATGACCAGCGTACTCGATGGGGTCAAGGTTCTCGATTTCACCCAGGTCTATTCCGGACCGTTCTGCACCATGCTGCTGAAAAACTTCGGGGCGGATATCATTAAAGTAGAACGCCCCGGCTCCGGCGATCTCACCCGGAGCGATTTCCCCCACACCGAAGGACTCGAAGGCGGCGCCTACATTATCCTCAACCGAGGAAAGAAAAGCGTTACCATCGACCTGAAATCACCAAAAGGCCAAGGCATCATCAAGGAACTCGTCAAGAAAGTAGACGTCCTGGTGGAAAATTTCAGCCCCGGAACCATGGATAAACTGGGTCTCGGCAGCAAGGAGTTATGCGCCCTCAACCCCACGCTCATTTACGCCTCCATTTCAGCCTACGGCCAGACCGGCCCTTATCGTGATTACCCCGGCTTCGATCCCGTCGCGCAGGCCATGGGCGGCATGACCGCCGTCACCGGTTTTCCGGAACAACCTGTCCGGACCGGCGTATCCACCGCGGATTTCAGTTCCGGCCACTTTGCCGCCACGGCGATCCTCAGCGCCATTATTCACAAGCTTCGCACCGGAGAGGGCCAGGTCATCGATATTTCCATGCAGGAGTGCATCTGGCAGTTGACTTCCATCGAATTTTCCCCATATTGTTTCCTCGCGGACATGGAACCGCCCCGCTTCGGCAACGGCCATTCCGCCATGGTACCCTGCAATGTCTACAAGACAAAAGACGGTAATCTCTTCATTGCCGCCGGCGTCCTCGCGCAGCTTCAGCGCCTCTACAAGGTCATGGGCCGGGAAGACCTCATCAACAGCCCCCTCGGCGCCAACCAGAACATCCGCGTGAAGCATCGTGATGAGATCAACGACATCATCTCCGCCTGGACCATCGATCTGACGACAGAAGAGATCATGCAGAAACTCCGGGACGCTGATGTCCCCTGCTCCCGGGTACCCAAGTTTTCCGAGGTCTGCAACGACCCGCAGCTTAAAGCCCGCAATGCCATCATTGAAGTCGAGCAGGTCATATCAGGCAAGGTGAAGGTCCCCGGTTCTATCTTCAAGATGTCCAGGACGCCAGGCAAAATCGATTATCCCGCGCCGTTCCTGGGAGAGAACACGCGGGATGTCCTCACCGATATGCTCGGTTACAACGACGGGCAGTTGGATGGCCTGGCCGCTGAAGGTATTATCTAGCCTTGCCGAATATGGGTGATATCACCATCGGGAAGTAAAGGTAAAACCCTGTTCGGCTGATACCAGACAGGCGTATCCTGAGAATAACCGGCACGTGAAGGTTATTCTCGAATGATCGATGGCATACGCCGGCTTCTGGCCGGTGTCATGGTATTCCTGTTGCTGTGCGTTATCACCGGCGCAGCAGGGTTCCCCTGGACTGCGAGCGTTGACGCCGACGATACGCCGCTGCCGGACCTTGTCATAGAAACGCTCTCCGGCCCGCCCACCGCACCGGTCATCGGTACCACGACCACTTTTTCCGCAACTATCGGCAACCGGGGAAATGCAGCCTCGGCACCCTGCCGGCTGGATTTCAGCATCGGTGAAATAATACTGGATTCCCTCTACGTGGACGGTATCCCAGCCGGAGAATCCATAACCTGCATCCTTACCTGGAAAGCGGAGGCCGGTAATCATGTCCTGACCGCAACGGCAGACTCCACTCATGTAGTGGTAGAAAGCAACGAGACCAATAATACCATGACCCTCGCCTTCTCCGTCCTGGCTGCGGACCTCGTCATCAGGGGGATCACCTGGGAGCCGCAAACCATCTCCGCCGGAGACATGGTTACATTTACCGTCTCTATTTCCAACCAGGGAAACCAGTCCTCCCGCTACGGCGAGTACGAGTTCTTCATCAATGATGTTTCCCGCGGCCGGTTCAGCGTCCCGGTGCTGGCGCCCACCGCATCCATTGAGCGTACCGTATCCTGGATCGCACAGCCGGGCAGCTTCATCATCCGGGCCGACCTCGATGTCTGGAACAGCACGAAAGAGGTTTCTGAAACCAATAACAGCTACTGCATGGAATTCACCACCGCCGGTCCTGACTTAATCATCAGCGGCATCACCTGGACCCCTTTGGAGAGGACGGATTCGGAGAACATAACCCTGTCCATGGTAGTCAAGAACCAGGGGACCGGGACTTCACGCGCCGCGTGGTTGACCTATTTCACCGACGATTCGGCTGCCGGCCGCGTCATGGTCGCCCCTCTCTCGGCCAACACATCCCGGACCTATACCTATAGCTGGAATCCCGGCTCGGAAAACTGTACCTTCGGAGCCGTGATAGACCTTGCTGAGGAAGTCTGGGAAACGGATGAAACCAATAACTCCCTTTACGTCCAGATACCTGCTGTCGGCATTACAGACCTCATCCTGTCCAGCCTAACCTGCTCGCCGGCCGTGCCGCTCATCGGTCATCCGGCGGCGATCACCGTCACTGTCAAGAACGACGGCAATCGTACTGTCAGCAATGTCGATCTGAAGCTTTATACCAGCTACAATTTCAACCTGGTACACTATTTTCCCTCCATTTCAGCAGGTGGGACCGCCACTCACACATTCAAGGTCACCGCCTTGGACCGTACGCTGAACGTCAGCGGCGTTATCGATGAAGCCGGTATCGTACGGGAGAGTAATGAGACCAACAATCGCAAATCCATTACCCTTGTCCCGCGGCATCCCGCACCTGAAGCAGACATGGTGGTTGAATCTATATCTCTGCAGCCCCAAGCGCGCATCGGCCAGGAGACAATAATATACGCCATTATTAAAAATGCCGGAAAAGGGACGACCATCGGTTCCCACGCCGCCTTCTATCTGGATGGAAAGAAAATCGATGTCCGCATCGTTAACAGCCTGAATGCCGGTGGCACTTACACCGTTACTCTTCCATGGGAAGCAACCGCCGGCAAGCACACACTGGCCGTGCGGGCAGACTTCTACGAAGACATCAGAGAGACGGATGAGACCAACAACGAAACATCCATCGAATTCACTACACTCGCCCCGGACCTTGTTGTGAAGAACCTGATATGGTCGCCGGAGACGCCCCAACTGGGAGATACCGTGACGCTGATCGCCGTCATCGAGAACCGGGGCAATGATGCTTCCGGAGAAACCGAGGTCGAATACTACGTGAACGGCCTCGCGCGCGGTCAGCATTATGTCAATCCACTGGAACCGGGTGAGACCGTCATTCGGACCTTTACCTGGCAGGCGCAGGTCATTCCCGACTCGTTCGGGGCTTTCGTGGACAAAGCTGATATCGTCCTGGAGAGCAACGAACTTAATAACAACAAGCTGGCTCCCCTTCCTGCGCCGGATATCGGTATCCAGGACATCGAGATGTCTCCGGTCCCCGCGGAAGCAGGATCCACGGTTTCATTGACCGTTACCCTGGCGAACAAGGCTGACGGCAAAGCCGGGATAACACGTATTTCAGCTTCAGTGAATGGTACTCCCCTACCGCCGGAGGCAAATAACGTACTCCTCCCCGGTGGAAGCCAGGAAATCACCTTCACCTGGCGGGGAGACCCTGGATACTACAAATTCACGGTGACCGCAGATGAGACTGACTACCTGGTCGAATCGAACGAATCGAACAACACAGCGTCTTTGCTCTTCCCCGTGATCGAGCCCCTGCCTCCCGCCAGTGATAACACCACGGGAATTTCTTCAGCCAACGGGACCGGGGGGCTGCTCGGCGGCGTGCCGTCTCTTATCCTGCCGGATACCGAACCGCAGGCGGAAACCCTTCCCGTGGAACTCTTCGAACAGCCTGAAGATGAAGCGGAAGAATTACCGGAACTGAATGAACCGCCATCCGAACCCTGGTGGAAGATATTCACCAGCCTCTGGTTCCTGATCGGCGTCTCGGTTCTCGGCGTAGCAGCTATCGGTGTGCTGCTCTTCCTCCGGCGGAGGCTGGCGGCACAGGGAGCCGGTCCGGCTGAGGCGGAAGCTAAAGAACCTGAGCCACCGCAGGAAGAGAGCTAGTTCTTCAGATATTTTTCCGGATCCTGGTCGAAGGCTTTCTTGCAGCCTACCGCGCAGAAATAGTATTTCTTCCCTTTATATTCGGAAACCGCGGCGGCGGTCTTTTCTTCGACGGTCATTTTGCAGACGGGATCTATAGCCATTGCAGAACCTCCTTCTTGCGCGCTCTGTTGAGCAGCGGCTGTGACGGGTGGTATGAACCTCTTGAGTCGCAGCGAATTCGTGACCACAGTCACGGAACTGGCCGCCATGGCGGCGGCGGCCAGGATGGGGTTGAGAAATCCGTAATCTCCCAGGATAAAATTTAAACCGGAGGGTACATTGCCTTCACGGAACGCCAGGTAAAGTATCCCGGCGGCGATCGGTATCAGTATGGTGTTGTAGCCGAACGCCCAGAACAGGTTCTGCTTAATGGTCCGGATGGTCCGCCGGCTGAGCGCGATGGCGTTGGCGATGCCCGTGAGTTCCCCGCTGATGAGTGTTATATCGCCGGTTTCCATGGCAACGTCCGTTCCGGTGCCGATGGCGATGCCCACGTCCGCCTGCGCCAACGCCGGAGCGTCATTGATGCCGTCTCCGACCATAGCTACGATGTGCCCCTCGTCCATGAGCTTCCTGACTTCGGCCGATTTATTCTCCGGCAGGACGTCCGCCAGGACCCTGTCGACCCCGGCCAGCCGCGCTATCGCCTCGGCGGTCTGCCGGTTATCGCCCGTCACCATCACAACGCTGATACCCTGCTCCTTGAGTAATCCGATTACTTCTTGAGCTTCGGGCTTGATGGTATCCGCCAGGGCCAGCATCCCCAGCAGTTTACCTTCTGAAGCTACAAACATCACCGTCTTGCCGTTTTCACGGTACATGTCCGCCTGCTGTACCATGCCATCCATGGAGATACCCCGATCGTTCATCAGGGCAAGATTACCCATGAAGACAATCTTCCCGTTGACGGTGGCTGCTGCGCCGTGGCCGGGATATGAGGTAAAGTTGGCGGCATCCGATATATCGACGCCGCGCTCTTCGGCTGACCTTACCACGGCCTGCCCCAGCGGGTGCTCTGAATCGTGTTCCACCGCTGCCGCGACCGCCAGCAGATCCAGCAGGCCCATCGAGTCCGCCGGGACGATGTCCGTCACCTCCGGACGTCCCGCCGTCAGCGTGCCCGTTTTGTCCAGCATCAGGGTATCGATACGATAGAGACGCTCCAGGGCGGCGGCGCTTCGGATAAGTATGCCCATCTCCGCACCTTTTCCCGTACCGACCATGATGGCCGTGGGTGTTGCGAGGCCGAGGGCGCACGGGCAGGCGATGACCAGCACTGCAATGAAATTAAGAAAGGCATAAGTTACCGAAGGAAAAGGTCCCAGGAAATACCAGATGACGAAGGTTATCAAAGATATCCCGATGACGATAGGCACGAAGTATCCGGCGATGACATCGGCCAGACGCTGGATAGGCGCTTTGCTGCCCTGTGCTTCTTCCACCAGCCGTACGATCCGCGCCAGGGTGGTGTTCCTGCCTACCCTCGTCGCTTCGAACCGGAAACTGCCGGTTGTATTAATCGTCGCCCCGATGACCTCGTCCCCGGCCTCTTTTTCCACCGGCAGGCTTTCTCCTGTGACCATGGATTCATCCAGGCTCGGGTTTCCTTCCCGGATAATACCGTCGACCGGCACCCTCTCCCCTGGGCGCACGAGGACCAGGTCCCCAATTTGCACATCCTCTACCGGGACAAGCTGGTCTTCGCCTTCCCGTTCCACGAGCGCCGTCCTGGGTTGGAGGCCGATGAGCTTTTTGATAGCGTTGGATGCCCGGCCCTTGGCTTTAGCTTCCAGGTAGCGCCCCAGGAGAATAAGCGCAATGATCATAGCGGAGGTATCGAAGTAGAGGTGGATATCCAGTCCGCTGGAGGTAAACAGACCGGGCGCGACGACCGCTGTCAGGCTGTAAAAGTATGCCGCAGAGGTGCCCACGGCGATGAGCGTATTCATGTCCGCCGTCTTGTGGAGCAACGCGCTCCAGGCCCCTCGATAAAACCGCGCTCCAGCCCAGAACTGTACCGGCGTGGCAAGCGCCAGCAGCACCCACGGCTTGCCGGCAAAGTCTGCCGTGAACATCAGTATCATGATAGCGGCGGCCAGAACCAATGAGAAGATGAACCGGTCCCGCAGCTTGCGTGTTTCACGCTCGGAAGCGGCCGTCACGTCTTCAATGGTCTCACTCTCTTCCCCGAGCCGGTAGCCCGCATCTTCCACGGCCCGGCGCAGGTCTTCCGCCGTGGTGCCGTCCACATATTCGATGGTGGCCTTCTCTGACGCCAGGTTCACGCTGGCATAGACAACTCCGGGAACGGTCTTCAAGGCTGCTTCTACCCGGTTGGCGCAAGATGCGCAGGTCATGCCGGCAATGGGGAAAATTGATTTACGCGTAGCAACGCCGTAACCGGAACCGATGATGATGTCCCGCAATTTTCCGGTGTCCACCAGGTCAGGGTCGTATTCGAGGGTGGCTTTCTCCGATGCCAGGTTAACAGTGGCCCGTTCTACCCCGGACGTCCCCAGCAGAACCTTTTCCACGGTCGTTGCACAGGACGCGCAGGTCATGCCCGTGACCTGGATGCTGGTCTTTTTCATTCTTCCGGTCGTTTGTGCCATTTCTGCTTTCCACGCGTATTCAATCGTAATTATACTACGCATATTTTCTATGAATAAGTGACGTATCTCTCAATTATTGGCATCGGCATTAACCGGAAATTAATAGTTCACTGATATTCTGTAAACAAATGTCTCACCGGAAGGAGGTGAAAAGATGACGAAAAGGAAAAAACTGGCACTGACAGCCCTGGCCCTGGTGCTGGTGATCGGCGGCATACTCGGCGGAACGGCAATTGTCGCCGCCCAGGATGAAGAAACGCCGCCGGAAGAACAGGCGCAGGCGGACACTATCCTCGACAGAGCAGCAGCGATTTACGAGGAAAAGACCGGTACCGCGCTCGACACCGAAGCCCTGAAGTCGGCCTACCAGGAAGCCGGCAAGGAAATGCTGGCGGAACGCCACGCAGCGATACTGGACAAGCTTGTCGAGAACGGCGTCATTACCCAGGAGGAGGCGGACGAGTACCAGGCATGGCTTGAAGCACGGCCGGACATTAATCTCGGACCCGGTCAGTTCAATCCCGGTAAAGGACCATTTGGTCAGAGGTTCCACGGCTTCGGCGGCATGCAGGACCGGGGCTGGTGCTTTCAGGATGATGAAGTAGCCTCAGTCCAATAACCTGGAACAGGTGACCCCCCGGATGGAACGGGAGAGACATCGATACTTGCCGTCTCTCCCGTTTCCGCATATATGGTCATGTAAATATTTGTTTAACATTTATGCCGTATTATTGGTACACTGAAACCGGGAGTAAATCCTTAATGAGTAAGAAGATACTCGTCGTCGATGATGACGCCAAAACAGTCGAACTGGTCAAGATGTACCTCGCCAGGGACGGATATAAGGTTGCTACCGCTTATGATGGCACTTCAGCTCTTGAGACAGCGCGGGAAATCCGCCCTGACCTCATCGTCCTGGACCTCATGCTGCCGGGGATAAGCGGCCTCGAAATCTGCCGCACGCTCCGGAATGAATCAGACGTCCCCATCATCATGCTCACTGCTCTCTCCACTGACGACGACCGTTTGACGGGACTGGACCTCGGCGCCGATGATTACGTCACCAAACCGTTCAGCCCGAGGGAACTCGCCGCCCGCGTCCGCGCCGTCCTCCGCCGCATGCCGGGAGAACGCGGCCCGGACAGGGTAGAATTCGGCGATCTCATCGTGGATTTTCTCAAACACGAAGCTTACCTTGAAGGAAAGCCCCTCAACCTTACACCGGTCGAATTCAAGATACTCGGCGTCCTGGTCAGGGAACCCGGCCGGGTATTCAGCCGCGCCCAGATCATTGAAAACGCCATGGGTTTCGACTTCGACGGGTTCGACCGGACGATCGACGTTCATATACTGAAACTACGGCGGAAACTGGAGCCGGACCCGCGCCATCCGCGTTTTATCAAGACCATTTATGGAGCCGGTTACAAGCTCCTGGAAAGCAGTAATGTTCCATAGTCTGTATTTCAGGCTGCTGGCGGCCTTTACCATCATCATTCTCATCATCGTTGGGACCGCCTTCGTTTTTGCTTATCGGACCACGCACCGCGAACTCAGCCGGGTGGAAGAGCAGCTCCAGGCGGTACAGGACCGCCGTGTCGAGATCGAACTCAACCGGGTCTTCCAGATAGCCCGTTCCTGGGATACGGTCCAACCATTCGTCGAGCAGATGGGCAACCTCTACGGACGGCGTATCATCATCACTGACAACGAGGGTACCGTCGTCGTTGACTCGGACAACCAGCTAATCGGCAGCGCGTATAGCGGTGAAAGCAGCGCAACAACGCTTTCCGTTGCCCAGACCTCCGCTGCCGGCTGGCCGGTAAGCCAGACGG
Source organism: uncultured Dehalococcoidaceae bacterium (assembly GCA_964595455.1). Classification (GTDB taxonomy): domain Bacteria; phylum Chloroflexota; class Dehalococcoidia; order Dehalococcoidales; family RBG-16-60-22; genus DAOUEG01. The sequence continues at coordinate 55,737 of CAZQQL010000003.1, read as the reverse complement.
TCGGGACGCTTTACATCATCGGTGAGCAAAGCGACATCAACCAGGCCGCTCTCCAGATCGCTTACAACGGCATCTTCCGTTTCTTCTTCTGGGGAGGTCTGCTGGCGGTCGTGGCCGCCTTACTCGTCACCGGTATTCTTTCACGTGTGATCCTGGCTCCCGTCCGGGCGCTGACCACTGCCGCCCGTAAATTCGGGAAAGGAGACCTTTCCCACCGTGTGGAATGTGATAACCAGACCGAGATGGGTGAACTCGCCGCTTCCTTCAACGCCATGGCAGAGAACCTCGAGAACACCGAAAAGCAGCGCCGCCTCATGGTTGCCGATATCGCCCATGAATTGAGGACACCGCTGACCAACCTGCGCGGCTATCTCGAAGCCATCGCCGACGGTCTCGTGGAGCCGGATGAAGCCGCCATCCACTCACTCACCGAGGAAACCGACACGCTGTCCCGCCTGGTTGCCGACCTTCAGGAATTGAGCCTGGCCGACGCCGGAGCATTAAAACTGGTAGTAGACGCCGTGGATGCGAAAGAAGTCGTTTCTGATTCCATCCAGGGCATCCAGCCCAAAGCCAACGACCGCGGTATCTCACTCGTGATGGAGTTTCCCGACGAGCTTCCCGGTGTGAACGCCGATCCGTACCGCCTGAGGCAGATTTTAAACAACCTTATCAACAACGCCGTAGAACATACCCCCGCCGGCGGACGGATCACCGTCACGGCGGACGTAAAGCATGAATCTATGGAACTGCAGGTAGCGGATACCGGGGAAGGGATCCCGGCCGAAGACCTGCCGCATATCTTCGACCGGTTCTACCGGGTAGATAAATCACGTACCAGGTCTACCGGCGGCAGCGGTCTCGGCCTGACCATCACCAAACGCCTCGTGGAAGCCCACGGCGGCAAGATTTCCGTTGTATCCGTTGCCGGTCAGGGCACAACCTTTACTTTTACCGTCCCGTTAAGTACCATGTAACAGAGCCTGTTAATATTTACACAACAATCCTCTAGTAGAATACCTAGGAAATCAGCCGGTTTTCCGGTTCGGCAAGCACACTGTTGTTCATGAGGAGTTTGTATGCGGACTTTCAGGATTTTTCTGGTGCTATTTATTCTCGGTACCCTGTTAGCCGGGCTCATCGGCTGTTCCGGTGATGAAAATACGGAGGAAGCATCCACCTATACTACCGACGTGCAGCGTGGTGATCTGACGCTCTCCATCTCGGCAGCCGGAAACCTGGCGCTCGCCAGGACGGAGGATGTCGCCGTGGACCTTTTCTACCAGGAAGCTACCGTCGCGGAAGTTCTTGTTGAAGAAGGAGATTCGGTCACGGAAGGGCAGGAACTGGTCAGGCTGGACGCTGACGAATGGAACGAAGAGCTGGCCACTCTGCAAAAGGCGCTGATAACCGCCAACCGGAACCTGACGGCGCGGGAAACCTCCCTGTATGAAGCCGAGCGCCTGGTTACAACCAGAGAAAGCGCTGTTGTAGAAGCGCAGCGCCTCGTCACGTCCCGGGAGTTTGCGGTACGCCAGGCTGAACTCGATGTACAATCCGCCAATCTTACTCTCTACAAGATCGCGGAAATCAATAAGGTCCACCAGCAGTTAAAAAACGCTGAGTTTACCCTGCAGTTCGCACGAGAAGTATTGAACAAAAAATACTCCGGTATACAGGTTGACGATATCGGTAAATATGAAATGATGATTGCTGCCGCCCAGCAAGAGTACGACGATTGTCTGGAAGACTTGAATGATCTGCTGACCGATATCAACCTGACCGGTTATGCCGGTGATGAAGAGCTTGCACTGAATATCGCCCAAAAACAGTTGCTGATAGAGCAGAAGCTGATGGCCCTGGAAGACGCACAACTGGCCGTACAAGAAGCTGAATCGGCCGTCGAAGACGCCGAGTACAACGTAGTACAGGCTGAACAGTCCGTCAAGGACGCTCAGTTGAACGTTGAAGACGCTCAACAGGCGGTAGAGGAAGTCGAGGCCAACCTGGACAGGGCCAACGGTCTCAGCCCGGTCCTCACGGCGCCGTTCGATGGCTTCGTTACCGTCGTCAATGTTGCCGGCGGTGATGAAGTACTCAAGGGTACCGTTGCCGTCCAGGTAGCCGATCCTGACAAGTTCGAGGCGGACATCCTCGTCAGCGAGACCGACATCCTCAGTGTTAAAGTCGGTACGAGAGCTACTGTCATGGCGGACGCCATCACCGGCGTCCCGTACCCCGCCACCGTGACCCATATCTCACCCACCGCCACCATTTCATCCGGTGTGGTGAACTACACGGTCCGGGTCGAGCTTTCCTCCCTCGATGACATGTCTTCCCAGTTCCCCGCCTTCAGCGAGAACCGCACCGGTGGGAATTTCAACTTCGGGGGACCGGCCAGCGGCAACATGACCGGAGGGTTCCCGTTCAGCGGCAATATGAGCTTTGAGATGCCGGAAGGCTTCGAGTTCCCGTCCGGAGGTTTCGGCGGGATGTTCGGCGCTGCGACGGATACCGAGTACGACCTGCGCGAAGGCATGTCCGTAACGGTCAACCTGATAACTTCCAGCGAAACCAACGTCCTTCTCGTCCCCTATACGGCCGTAACCAAGACCGGCGGTAAGAGTTACGTCACCGTCGAGCTCTCATCCGGGGAGACCGAACAGCGTGAAGTTACCACCGGCTCCACCAACTATGCCATGATTGCCGTTACGAGCGGCTTGAACGAAGGTGAAACGGTGGTCGTTCCTGAAGGCACTATCACCAGTTCCGGCGGCATGCAGTTCCCCATGGGCGGAGGGTTCTTCATGGGAGGACGATAACCGTATGATCCAGTTGCACGACATCACGAAAGTGTACCCCATGGGTAAACGCGAACTTCCCGTCCTGCGCGGCATCACCCTGGAAATAAAGAAGGGAGAACTGGTGGCCATCATGGGACCCTCCGGGTCCGGGAAATCCACCATGCTCAACCTGCTGGGATGTTTGGACCGGCCCACCACCGGCAGCTATGTCCTGGACGGGGCGGAAGTCAGCCGCCTCAGCAAGAAGGAACTCGCTGCCATCCGTGCCAACAAGATAGGGTTCATCTTCCAGAACTTCAACCTGCTTTCCCGTCTCTCCGCCATCGCCAATGTGGAGATGGGCATGCGTTATTCCGGCGGTATCGACCACACCCGGGCGGCGGAAGCCCTCGCCCGGGTCGGGCTGGCCGACCGTATCCATCACCGGCCATCCGAGATGTCCGGCGGCGAACAGCAGCGCGTCGCCATCGCGCGGGCGCTGGTCAAGAAACCGCCCCTCGTCCTCGCCGACGAACCCACCGGCAACCTCGACAGCAAGTCCGGGGCTGAGGTCATCCGCATCCTGCGGGAACTACACGCCGAACAGGACATCACGATGGTCATGATCACCCATGACCCGGACGTTGCCGCTTACTGTCAGCGCACCATCTTTATCAGAGACGGCCAGGTCTCCACCGGGGACGCAGCATGAAAAGAAGCTTTTTCGGTAAACTCTGGGACCCCGTTTCTTCGGCGCTGACCGGCGTTATCACCCACAAGCTGCGCAGTTTCCTGACCATTCTCGGCATCGTCATCGGTGTCGGAGCGGTGATCGCCCTGATGTCCGTGGGCAAAGGGACCACCCAGCAGATCCTGGACAATATCCAAAGCATGGGATCGAACCTGGTAACGATCAGCAGCAGCGGCGGGATGGGCCGGTCGGTGACCGCGTTCGGCCCCGGCGGCACGTACACGTCAATGACCAGGACAAGTTTCTCCAATATCTCCACCGGCCTCACCCAGGAAGACGCGGACGCCATCGAGGAGGAAGTGGATAATATCGCCGCGGTCGCCTGTTCCTCTTCCACCAGCCAGCAGGTGATTTTCAGCGGCACGGACATGTACGCTTCTATCACCGGCGCGACCCCTTCCTATGCGGAAGTACAGGACATCGAGATGTCCATCGGTTCATTCTTCAATGATGACGAGAACGAAAGGAGCGCCCGGGTGGCGGTCATCGGCGCCTACGTCGCTGAGACGCTGTTCGTCGGAGAACAGGCCGTCGGTCAGAACATCAGGATAGGTACAATAGTCTTCACCGTGATCGGCGTCCTCGAGCCCACGGGTGAAGAGGTCAGCTTCATGGATTCTTTCGTCTATATTCCATTGAAAACTCTCCAGCAGACCTTTTCCAAGACGAAGACGGCGCAGGGCGAACTTATTGTCAGTAGTATCAGCCTGAAAACCACGGACGAAAAGTACTCTGACCAGGTCGTCGATGATGTCACCACCCTGCTCCGTGACCGCCACGGCCTTATGGACACCGATGATGACGACTTCAGTATCACCTCCATGAACGATATCATCGAGGCCTTCGAGGAAACATCCGCTACCATGAACCTGCTGCTCGGGGCCATCGCCGGCATATCCCTCCTCGTCGGCGGCATCGGCGTCATGAACATCATGCTCGTATCCGTCCTGGAACGTACCCGTGAGATAGGCATCCGCAAAGCCCTCGGGGCCAAGGAACCAGACATCTGGGTGCAGTTTCTTATCGAAGCGTCATTGCTGACCCTGGCGGGCGGCATTATCGGCGTCGCCGCCGGGTGGGGGGTATCCTATCTTATCAATGCCATGGATGTCATGCCGACACTGGTTACGGCAGACGTCGTCTTCATGGCCGTCGGTGTGTCCGTGGCCATCGGCTTGTTCTTCGGGTTCTACCCGGCCTGGAACGCGGCACGCCTCGATCCTATAGAAGCCCTCAGGTCTGATTAGCAGGCATCCTTTCTCCAGAGAGTGAAAAATTATGTCCCGGCGGGGCCTATCCCGCCGGGATTTTTTTGCGTTGTATCTGGTGAAAAGAGAAATTTACAGCCAAGGAGGCTAACAAATGAAACGCATAGTGTTCCTGGGTCTCATTTCCTTACTCCTGCTCCCCCTAATCGCCGTAGGATGTACGGCGGGAGCGACCGGCAAGACGGACAATAATCAGTCCGTTCCGCCCCTGAACGGCGGAGAAGAAGCCAAGACGGTAGAAATCACGCTCGATGACTTCGCTGCCGAAAAGCACATCACCAAAGACATCACCATTGTGAAACCCGGTTCCCTTATCGTGACCCTTGGCGCCAACCCGACCACCGGCTACACCTGGGAAGAAAACGCGGATTTGACCGGCAGCGCGATGAAGCAGGTCTCGCACCAGTTTGTAGAACCGTCTGATGAAGGCGTCGTCGGCGCGCCCGGCAAGGATGTGTGGGTATTCGACTCCATGGAAGCCGGAACCGCAACCATCACCTTCGACTACAGTCGCCCCTGGGAAGGCGGCGAGAAGGGTGAATACACCCTGACCATCAATGTAACCGTGCAGTAACGTTCGTTGCCATACTTCCTTCCTTGCGGAGGGGTCTCACCGCCCCTCCGTTCTTTTTTGGTCTGATTCCCTCCATTTTCAAGTCGTTCGTGATATAATGAAAAGCTGTGTGCATCGGTGCGGGTCTTATGATGTAAGTGGATAGTTCATAACTTTGACTCCCGGCGATCGTACAGGGAGTTGCAGGAATAGACAGTAACAAGCACCGCTATCGCCTGCCTTTCAAAAGGGAGACGGGAAGGATTTCTCCGGACAAACATGGACAATAAAAGCCTTGAAATGCTCGAATTCCCCCGCATCCGGGAGATGATATCCGGGTACGCCGCGTTTTCCGGCGGCAGGGAACTGGCGGAACAACTCGCGCCCACGCGTAACGCCGCGGACATCCAGCGCGCTTTCACCTTTACCGCGGAAGCCCGCCGCTTGCTCCAGACGGACCGCGGTTTTTCCATCGGCGATATCACCGATATCCGGCCTAAAGCCCGGCTGGCCGCGTTGGAAGGCATCCTCGATACTTTGAGTCTGCTGGAGATCCAACACGCCCTGTTCGTATTGCACGAACTGCGCCGCTATCTGAAAAGCATCAGCCTGGATTTCCCTCTGCTCTGGGGCATCGCCGAGGGCATCACCGAACTCCGCCAGATCGAGAAAGACATCCAGTCCTGCATCGACCCCGGCGGCGAGGTGCTCGATACCGCCTCCCCCGCCCTGGCCGATATTCGCCGCCAGCTCCGGGAAACCCGCGGGCAGATCCTGGAAAAACTCGAACACATCATCCGTTCCCCGCGCGGCTCGAAAATCCTCCAGGAAGACATCATTACCGAACGGGAAGGACGCTACGTCATCCTGGTCAAGATGGAGAACCGGCATGACGTCAAAGGCATCGTCCATGACATCTCCAACACCGGGGCGACCGTCTTCATCGAACCCACCATCACCGTCGGTCTGGGCAACGCCATGCGGGAACTCATTATCGAAGAACGCCGGGAGGTCGAGCGCGTCCTCAGGCTACTTACCGCTGAAGTCGGGGCGAACGCCGAGGACATCTCCCGCAACATAGAAATAGCCGCGGAACTGGACCTCATCATGGCCAAGGCCCGGTTCGCCGCCCGCATCAGGGCTACCGAGCCCGAGATCATCGAGCCGGAGGCCGGCGCACCGAAACGTACCGGTTATGTAAAGCTGGTGAATGCCCGGCATCCCCTGCTGGGTGATAAAGCTGTGCCGTTTTCCGTGGAACTGGGCCGCGACTACGACGTCCTCATCATCACCGGCCCCAACACCGGCGGTAAAACCGTGACGCTCAAGACCATCGGCCTGCTGAGCCTCATGGCCCAGTCCGGTATCCCCATTCCAGCGGCGCCGGAAAGCCACCTGCCCATTTTCGACAGTGTTTTCGCGGACATCGGGGACGAGCAGAGCATCGAGCAGACCCTGTCCACCTTCTCCTGGCACATGGGCAACATCAACCGCATCATCAAGCAGGCCACCGCTAAAAGCCTGGTGCTGCTGGACGAACTCGGCACGAGCACCGACCCCGCGGAAGGCTCCGCCCTCGCCCAGGCCATCCTCAAATACTTCAAAGACCATGGGACGGTGACTGTCTCGACGACGCATTTCAGCGACCTCAAGGCCTTCGCCCACGCCACGGAGCGCATGGAGAACGCGTCTCTCGACTTCGATCCCGTGCGCATGGCCCCGACGTACAAGCTTACCATCGGCATTCCCGGCGGCAGCAACGCCATCGCCACCGCCGCCCGTCTCGGCATCCCGCAGTCGATTATCGATGACGCCCGCACCCGCACCACCAGCGGCGGGCAGGAGCTGGAAGAACTCCTGAACAACCTCCAGGCGGAAAAACAGAGACTGGCGGAACTGAACCGGGACGCGGAAAAAGAACGCCGGGAACTCAGCAAACGCAACGCCGAAATGGCCAAAGAGATCGAACGGCTCAAGAACGAGGAGCAGAAGGCCATCCGGGACGCCCGAGACGCCGTCGTCCGGGAAGCCGCGGAACTGCACCGGGAACTGCGCCAGGCCGCCGCCGATATCCGCAAGGAAAAATCCTCTGAAAGGGTCGAACAGGCGAAGCAGACCTTATCCAGGGTGCGTGAACAGCTCGAAACCCCGCAGTGGCAGCCTCGCACCGGGGAAGCTGCCGCCGAAGAATCGGAAGAGATACATCCCGGCGATACAGTACGTCTCAAGGAAGTGGGCATGACGGCCACCGTCCTTTCCGTTTCCGGGGATTCCGGAGAAGTGGAAGTACAGTCCGGACGCACCAAGCTGCGGATCAGCCTGGACAGCGTGGCTAAAGTAACCGGACCGATCAAAGCGACGCCGCCAAGAGAGATCATGCCGCCTAACCGGTATGCGCCGAGAGAACTCGACCTGCGGGGCAAGCGCGCCGACGAGATCGAGCCGCTGCTGGATTCCTACCTGAACGAGGCCGCGCAGGCCAATCTGCCGGAGGTCCGCATCATCCACGGCATCGGCACCGGCACGGTGCGGAGCATCGTGCGGGACTTCCTGCTCCATCACCCGCTAGCCAGGTCCTTCCGAGCCGGCGATCGTGATGAAGGCGGCGATGGGGCGACGGTTGTGAAGATGTGAATCAAGTTATGTCGAGGGCAAATCCTTCCCCATCTTCCTTTTCAAGGAAGACGATAGTGCAGGATTAGCCATGCATGTGTCGCCCAGCACGATTGATTGTCCCACTTTCGTAAAGGGGGACAAAGGGGGATTTAACTATGGCCCACAGGTATATATGACCAATACCGCGCAAAAAAGAATACTCAATCGCATCAGGATGCTGGCCTGGCTGAAAGAACTCGGCGCGGAACCGGATGCCGCAGGCGTCACCATCTCCCTCAAGCATGACGTTTCGCCGGAGGACATCCAGCGCCATGTCAGGCAGGTACCCGCCCGTCCGGAAATCGTCGAGCAGTGCACCTACCACGCGGGAAAGGCCACTGCCGGCACGGTCATCATCTGGAGCGAGAAGCACAAGTACCTCGTCCATCCGCCGTTCCCCATTGCCACCACCTGCATTACCCCCGGCATCGACGTCAGCGTCCTGCACGAACTGCTCAGCTATGACTATCTGATAGGCGTGGTGCTGGTACGGCTGGGAGCTTACGCCGTCGGCGTAGCGAAGGGTGAAAAGCTGATGTCCAGCAAGGTCGGTACCGGCAACATCCACGCGCGCCACCATAAAGGCGGCTCTTCCGCCAACCGTTTCCGTCGGCACCGCGAAAAACAGACCGAATACTTCATGACCCGTCTCTGCGGCCACGCGAGGGAACACCTGGAACCACACCTGAAAGAGATGGATTACATGGTCTACGGCGGCGCCTGGACCACGGTGGAAATTTTCAAAAAGCAGTGCGAGTTCATCTCCCGCATTAAAACGCCGGAACTGCCCCCGCTGCTGGACATCCCGGACCCGCGCCTGCCGGTGCTGGAAAAAGCCGTGACCCGCATCTGGTCGAGCACGGTCTACGAGTGGACTTCCGGCGAAGAACCCGCCTAGAACTCATCCCCTGGCGGGTTACCCATGCTCTTGATGCCACGGCTTGAAGGCGATATTTCCTTCAACCGCTTGACCGCTTCTCTGAGGACCTCGCCGGTGGAGCTGTCGAACCGTAGATGCGCCTCCCGATCGTACGGCGTTTCGCCCTGGTTGATGATGACCAGCTTCGCTCCATTCTGGAGAGCGGCCCTCGGAATATCCGCCGCCGGGTGGACGACCAGGCTCGAACCCGCCACGATGAACAGGTCCGCATCCCCGGCGTGTTCGTAGGCTGCATCGAGGTCTTTTTTCGGCAACTCCATCCCGAAGTCCACCACCGTGGAAACGAGCTTGCCCTTGCAGATGGGGCACTCCCACTCGCCTTCCATCCGGTCCATGACGAACCCGCAGATAGAACAGCGCACCCTGGTCAGGTTGCCGTGCAGTTCCGCTATGTTGTCGGGGTCGATGCCGGACTTGAGGTGGAGATTGTCCACGTTCTGGGAGATGAGAAAGTCGAGCTTCCCCATATCTTCCAGTTCCTTGATGGCGTAATGTCCCGCGTTGGGCTGAGCTTTGCTAAAGTCCTGTTTCGGCGTGTCCAGTCCCCTGTCACGCCTCGTCCAGACGCCGTCTGGCCCCCGGAAATCGCGCAGGCCGGACTCCGTGCTGATGCCCGCCCCGGTGAAGACGACGATGTGCCGCGCCTCGGCCATCCATCGCGCCAGTTTTTCTATGTTGCTATCCATTGTCTCCCAGTTTCTTGAGGGCCGACCGGAACATGTCCCGGTGGTGCTTTTCTCGCTCGAAGGCGATGCGGAACGAGGCCGCAGCGTCTTCCCGCCCTTCCTCCTCAGCTTCCCGAATGAACGTGGGGTACATGGAAACCACTTCCAGGTTCTCGGATTCGGCGGCTTCCTGCAGGTTTTCTATGGTAGAGTTTACCACGCCCATGGCTTTCAGATGGGTCAATGCATGGACCACTTCCGCTCCGGCAGCTTCCCGGAACAATTGGGCGATCTCCGTCTTGCCTTCGTCGATTGCCTGCTGGGTGTAGGCAAGATACTCGATATACGTCTGGCTCTCATCCGCGAAAGCCGTTTTCAGATTTTCTTCGGTCCTCGACATCATGCACCCCCGTCAGGCTGATTTCTCCGCGACCTCGTAAACCTTACCCAGGAGGCCGGATTTGAGGTGCAGGCAGGAATCGCTCTTGCTGCAGCGTCCGCACGTCTCGGAACCGATCTGCACCTCTTTCAGCTTTCCCTGCCGGACCAGCGTCAGCAGCATGCCTTCCAGGGCGGTCCGGTCCACACCCAGTTCACGGCCCAATTGCTCCACGTCCAGGGGATGGTCTGCATCCCTGAACCGTTTCATTATCTCCGTAAGCATCGTTTGCCTCTACCCGTTATGATACCAGCAGGCTGCCGATCTGGAAGACCAGCGTCGCCGCCAGCCATCCCAGGACCAGGGTATAACCTGCTGTAAAGACCGTCCACTTCCAGGAGCCGGTTTCCTTCTTGATGATGGAAAGCGTGGCGATACACGGTACATAAAGCAGTATCATCAGCATGAAGCTGTAGGCTATCAGCGGCGTCCAACCGAGTTGTGCGGTCAGGACCGCACCCATGCCGCCGGCCGCGTCCGCCCCGGCGAACAGCGTCCCGAACGCGCCGACGATAGCTTCCTTGGCAAATACCCCGAAGATGAGCGCCACGGCGGACTGCCATTGCCCGAAGCCCGTGGGGGCGAATACCGGGGCGATGGCCCGGCCGACCTGCTCCAGCACGGCGAAGTAATCGAGTATCCAGATGATAAAAACAGCGACGAAAATGAACGTTCCCGCCCGTGATATGAACGCCCAGCCCTTGTCCCAGACGTGCGAGGCGACATTGGGGATCGTGGGCAGCCGGTACGGCGGTAATTCCATGACGAAGTGACCGGACTCCCCTTTGGCCAGCCGGCTGCGGAAGAGCCAGGCCAGCAGTATGGCCATGACCACGCCGATGGCGTACAGGGAAAAGACGACCAGTCCCTGGTTGGCGGTGAAGAACGCCGCCGCCAGCAGGACGTAGACCGGCAACCGGGCGCCGCAGGACATCAGCGGCGTCACCAGTATGGTCACCAGCCGGTCCTTCGGGTTCTCGATGGTACGCGTCGACATGATAGCGGGAACGCTGCAGCCGAACCCCAGCACGAGGGAAACGAACGAACGCCCGTGCAGGCCTATCCGGTGCATCAGCCGGTCCATGACGAAGGCCGCCCGTGCCAGGTATCCCGTATCTTCAAGGATGGAAAGACAGATATAGAGCAGGAAAATAACCGGCACGAAGGCCAGCACCGCCCCGACGCCGCCGATAATACCGTCCGCGACCAGGCTGCCGAGCCATGCCGGCGTAATAACCGCCGCCCGTTCTCCGAGCCAGGAAAGGCCGCTGTCGATGAGATCGATGAGCGGAACGGACAATGTGAACGTCAGTTCGAATACACCGAACAGTATGGCGAAGAATATCGGGATGCCGAGCCACCGGTTGAGGATGATGCGGTCGATACGGTCCGTGACCGTGACCTTTTCCACGTCCGGTTTCTTCAGGACTTCCTTGACGAGGCCGCTGATAAAGCCGTACCGCGCATCCGCGATGAGCGTTTCAGCGTCTTCCCCGTGTACCTTCTTCAGGTGCTCCAGGCTTGTTTCACGTTGCTTGAGGAGAGCGTTACTTTCCACCGGCCTGTTTCACCTTTTCTATGATTTCGGCATCATTTTCCAGTAGTTTGACCGCCAGCCAGCGGGGGGAATATTTACCGTTGGATGTTGACCCGTTGATGGCCGTTTCCAGCGTTGTGATTTCGTTTTCCACGTCCTGCCCGTAATGGATCCCGGCGCCATGGGACGGCAGCGAGCCCTCAGCCACCTTGATCACGGTGTCCAGTAATTCTTCAACGCCTTCACCGCGGGCGGCCACCATCGGTACCACCGGGACGCCCAGAAGTTCGGACAGCCTCGGGATGTCGATTTCATGGCCTCTCGCCTTGGCGACGTCCATCATGTTCAGGGCAATGACCATCTTTACCTGCATTTCCAGGAGCTGCACGGTCAGGTAGAGGTTCCGTTCCAGGTTGGAAGCGTCCACGACGTCCACGACCACATCCGGCTGGGCATCCACTACATAGTCCCGGGCGACTACTTCATCGAGGGAATAGGCGGTCAGGCTGTATACGCCGGGCAGGTCCACGACGGTTATCCGGCATCCTCCCATCGAACAGTAACCTTCCTTTTTTTCCACGGTGACGCCCGGCCAGTTGCCGGTATGCTGGCGTGCGCCGGTCAGGACGTTGAATACCGTTGTTTTGCCGGAATTCGGGTTGCCGGCCAGTGCGACGGTTATAGTTCTAGGAGCCATGGGAAACCTCTGACTTTACCAGGATTTTAGCGGCCATACCGTGCCCCAGGGCCAGGCGTGACCCCCCGGCTTCCACCATGAACTGGCCTGGTCTTCCGGCGCTGAGGATTGTCAGTGTTGTTCCCGGCTGTATCCCCATGCCCCGTAACCGCCTCTGCAGGCCCCATCCGGCCCGGACGCTGACGACGGTCAGCGCCTTTCCGATTTCCGCATACACCAGCGGGCCGATTGTTTCATTGACAAGAATCTTTTCGGCTTCACCCTTGCGCAGGGCAAGGTCATAGCCCTTGACCTTTATCTGTATCGGGTCGCCCAGCGGGGCCACCCGCTCTACTTCAACTTCCGCCCCGGCCACGACGCCCATGTCCAGCAGTCGCCGCCGTATTTCACCCGTCCCTCCGACACGCACAATGACGCCGCGCTCATCCGGCCCCATTTCACTGAGAGGTCTGGTTGTCATAAGTGTAATCCTCCAGCTTCACTATACCAGAATAACCGGGCAAATTCAAGGGTACCCTAATATATTTATTCGTTATACCATGTTAATATGTTGACAGCGGCGAACTTATCCCCTAGAATGCTTAATAGATATGCAGGAACCGATGACCCAGACAACTGAAGAGTACCTCGAAGCTATCGGGACGCTGGAAGAGCGTGAAAACCCCGTCAGCACCACCGCCATCGCGCGGAGCATGGGGGTTTCCCTGGCGTCGGTCAGTGAAATGCTGCGCCGGCTGGCGGACAAAGGCCTCGTGACCCACACCCCTTACGGCGGGGCCAGCCTGACGGAAGAAGGCCGTCACAGGTACCTACACCTGACCCGCCGCCACCGGCTCTGGGAAGTCTTTCTCAACAAGCACCTCGGACTGGGATGGGACGAGGTCTACGAGCAGGCATGCTCCCTTGAACACAGCACCACGGAAACAGTCGCGGACCGGCTCTCCCAATACCTCGGCAACCCGGCGGTCTGCCCCCACGGCAGCCCCATCCCGGACAAGGACCTCAAGTATGCCGCCGTTCCCCGTACCATCCTCGCGGCACTGGAACCCGGAGAATCCGGCACGATGACCAACGTCCTCATCGAACGGGACGCCGAATTCCTGCGCTACCTGACCAGCATCGGCCTGGGGCCGGGCGTCAAGGTGAAAGTAGTGGAAAAAGCCGCCGTGGACGGGACGCTGACGGTGGAGATCGACGGCGCGACCCGCGCCATCGGCAAAGACCCCGCTTCACTTATCATGGTCAAGAGGTCAGGTTAGGCCGGGATCTTTCAGATTTTAGTTTCTAATCTTTACTTTCCCCTACCAGATACCCGGCAGCAGGGCTTTACGCTCCTCAGGATAGTCGGGGAACGTTTCCTTGTACCAGGCATGATGGGCGCGCGCTCTCGGGGCCAGGTTGGCGATGGTCCAGACGGCGAACGCCAGGCCCGGCAGCGACCATGTCGCCAGAGCCCAGCCGCTCCAGATAACGATCTCGCCCAGGTAGTTCGGGCAGGAAACTAGTTTGTAAAACGTGCTGTTGCAGATCTTGTAGCCGGATTCGCCGGACTGACGTAACGCCCGCAGCGCCAGGTCCGATTGCCGGTTGATGATATAGCCCGCCACGAACAGCGCTACCCCGCCGATAAACCGGGGATCGTTCAGCCACTCGCTGCCGTATCCGTCCGAGTAATGGAACAGATACCGGCCATTGAGGTAGGCGTTCATCAGATTGAAAATAAGCCCGAAGAAGATGATGGTCACCGGCATCCGTTTATCATTGCCGCGCAGGCTGAACGGGTAAATGAAAGCCCGGTGGATGTAGTGGCTTTCCCACATCACCACGAAGACCAGCGGTACGACGCCTGCGGTCACGGTCCCGGTGAGGAACAGCCAGCCGAATAATATGGGCGACATCATTTCCATGAGTATCCAGCCGAGCCGGTTATCCACGGAGGGACCCCACCCTCTCCGCGTATGCCGCCCGTACGGGGCCGCGATGAAAAAGAGACTGATGAAGATAACGGCGGCCACGGCAAAGGAACTTACCAGCAGTGCGTTGAAGAACGTGGACTCACTCATTGCAGGCCTCCGGCGGGCAGGCGGCAGGTCAGCATGCCAGCTTCCGCGTACCATGCCAGCGTATCTCTCAGGGATTCGCGGAAAGACCGTGCGGTATATCCCAGTTCCCGCGCCGCTTTTTCATGGCTGATACGCCGGTTGCTCCGCAAGGCACCGAGAGACATCTTCGTATATAGCGGCCGTGTTTTCGTCAGTTTGCACCAGGTTTCCACCAGCGGCGCGCTGGCGGCGGCCAGCCATAACGGCACCGTTCGCCTCGTACAAACGTTGCCGATGATTTCTTCCATCATAAAGGCGATATCCGGTATGGAGACCCATTCGCCAGCCAGGAGGTACTTGGAGCCGGTCTTGCCTCGTTCTTCCGCGGCGACCGCCCCGGCCGCGACGTCCCGTGCGTCCACCCAGTCGAACCCCGCACCGACCAGCGCCGGCAGCTTCTTGTGCGCTATGCGCAGCAATGCGTCCCCGAAGAAGGAAGGTTCGCAGTCATACGGCCCGATGACGGCGGTCGGTGAAACGATGACCGCGTCCAGCCCGTCTTTGACCGCCGTCAGAACGTCCCGCTCGCTGGCGGCCTTGGAGCGGTCATACGGGGCGGCCATTCCGTCCACGAGCGGCCTGGTCTCATCGACCGGACTGGAAAAAGGTTCCTGCTGTATGGCATGGATGGAACTGAAATGGACAAGCCGCCGGACCCCGGCACTGCGGCAGGCTTCGAGGACGTTCCGCGTCCCGCTGATGTTGATGGCCTTGACCTCGTTCCAGTCAGCCAAAGAAATGGATATCCGGCTGGCGAGGTGATAGACGACATCGGCCCCCTGGAAGGCCTTGACGAGGGAATCCACGTCCCTGACGTCCCCGGAGACCGTCTCGACGCCCAGGTCTTCGAGTCCCCGGTTGTGGACGTGGATGATGCAGCGGACCTCCCGTCCCTTTTCGAGGAGCAGCCGCACCAGGTTGATGCCGATGTGTCCGGTAGCGCCGGTAATCGCGGTTACCATTGGAGTGATTATAACACCAGACCGGCCCGTAAGGCCAATAGTTACTTACGTACCAGCACCAGTCTGCGGGACAGACCCACCAGCAGCCAGCCGGCCAGCACCAGCGGTACGGCATACAGGACGACCTGCAGCACACCGGCGCCGGGAGAACCGGAGGCGAGGCGGGTAATCAACCCGAACGGCGACGGGTCCAGGAAGTAGCTCCCGGCGATCAGCACGACCAGCGAGATGGAATAGACGAACTGGGTACGCTCCCGGTCCTTGAAGTACATCGAGATGAAGGCCGTCACCGCTGAAATACCCAGCGCAATCGCGATACCAAGACCAGCCACCATGCCGGCGTTCTCCACCCGGATATCGTTCAGACGGAGCAGGCCTATCCACATCCCTATCTGGACCGCCGCAGTCAGAACGGCCGCGCCGACCTTGGAGGAAACTACCTGGAAGAGCGAGACCGGGGCCGCTGCCAGCGTATCGAAGGTCTTGTTCTCGAACTCCTCGGAAATGGAATCGATGACGATACTGCCGGCGATGAGCGCCGGGAACAGCATGAGTATCGGCACGACGAGCGAGAACAGGAACTCGTAGGTGGTGCTGGATTCCCCCCCGAGGTTCGGGTACATCAGTTCGACTCCCTGCTCCAGCCGGAGGTGGTTCTCGAACTTCTTCAAAGGTTCGTCCAGCACCATGAAGACGATGGTCTTCTTCGTGTCCAGTTCCGGCATGACGAGCTGCATGTCCACCACGCCATCAGCGCTCCTGCTCATAGAGATGATCGTGTCGATGCGGCCGCGTTTGAAGGCGTCTTCGGCGCCCTCGCGCTCATAGTAGGCAAACCAGCGCACCCCGCCTTCGCTCAGGTACCTCATCAGCGCCGACATTTCCGGGTTATGGCTATCGCGGGCTGCATCGTACACAATACCGGCGCGAACCTTGATATCCGTGGTGTCGCCGATGGAGGAGGGATCGTAGAACGCCATGATGCCGACAAGAATGACCGAGGAGAACGCCGCGATGCAGAACTGCACCATGATGGCGAACATGATGGTCTTTTCCCGCAGGATCGACCTCAGTTCACGCTTGATAAGCGCCAGGAAACCTCTCATAACGCCGCCCCCACGATCGCCATATTGTACGCCAGATGGACGAGACTGCCCACCAGCAGCCCGAGCGGATAGTACCTCGTCCCGAATTTAGAGGTCAGGAAGCAGACGAAGGTCGTCGAAACAACATGGAGGATGAGCGGCAGCACCAGCAAGCCACCGCCGGAGAGCGCCCTGAGGAACAGGGAATCGTCCACGACGCTCAGCACCACGTACAGCACCAGCTTTTCCATGAGCATGAAACCCACGGCAGAGAGCACCCCCAGCCGGAGGGCTTCCTTCACGCCTTTCAGCGCCCGGTTCTGCGCCAAAATGACGACGCTGGCGGACTTGGCGATCTCTTCGATGACGACGGAGACGATCATCATGCCGCCAAGCATGAACGGCACCGGCAGGTTGGTCACGAGGGCCACCGCCGCCAGTTCCGCCATGAAGACGACCGGCACGAACGCCATGCCCATAATGAAGATGGAGATGTTGATGTGCGCCCGGTCCAGGGTAGCATAAATAGCCTCGGCGACCTTGCGGTGCAGCGGACGGAAGCCCATGAGGTACTCCTCGTTGAGGACGCGGGTGCCGACGTACATCGTGCCGCCGAAGACGAGCAGCAGCGGGGAGGTCGCCAGGAAGTACTGGGAGATGGTAAACGATTCGCCTCGGTACATCTCCACCGCCAGGGTCAGCGGTGAGATGTAGCTGAGGTCGTTAACGCCGGTGAACATGGCCGGCCCGACCAGGTAGACGGTCACGACGGACAACGCCAGCACGGAGAAGAACGTCTGGTCCTTGAACGTGCGGTAGGTCAGCGCCACCATGAGATAGATGGCAAAGATGAAGAGCATGACCGGCGTGAAGATAGCCAGCCCGAGCAGGACGTTACCGCCCATCGCCAGCGTCACGCCGATGATGACGAGGATTGAATAGACCAGGTACGGGGCCATCTTGCCAAGGATGACCTGGAGCCGCGTGACCGGGGCGGAAAGGAGGATGAGGAGCTTGCGGCTGATCTTTTCCTCCGTAAAACTGCTGGTGAAGAACAGGCTGATGAAGAAGACCGGCACCACGTAGAAGAAGGTGATAATGACCTGGGCCAGCGGTATCGGCGGGTTCATGAGGGAGGGAATGATGATATCGTTCTCGGCGATGAACTCCGCCTTGAACTCCGGCAGCGTGCCCCTCTCGGCGAATTCGACAAGCTGCTGGCGGACGGCATCGTTGGTATCAGCTGCGTCGGCAGTAGTCACCGGTAAAGAAGCGGCATTCTGTACATCATCCGTTTCATCAACGAGGTCTCCTGTAATCGCGGCGATGATGTCGTCCTTCACCTGGGGTCCGTCCGGCGTGATGGCGATGTCCGGCAGTACGCCGGCCGGCGTTACGGTCGAGTCCGGTTCCGGTACAGTGACCGGTTCTTCTTCGGGAAAGAATACCGGCGGCCCGTCAGGCATGATGCCCGGCTCAAATCCGGCGGTGTTGATATCCCTGTCATCTTCCGCTGCCGCGACGATGCCTCCGGACGCGGTATCGACGGTGGTGACCTGGATACGCAGCGGGAAGGCTTGCTCAATCTCATATTCCGCGGCAATAGTGAGGAGTTCCTGCTTCTGAAGGTACTTCGTCAGGGCGGACATGGCGTGGTGGCCGCGCTCGCCCTGAGCGGCAATCTCATTGCCATCCAGATACAGGTCGATGAACCCATCCTCCAGCGCCTTGTACCCGGCTTCCGGTTCCATGACGGCCACGCGGAAGCGGCTGTCTTCGATAATTGGGCTGTTTGGCGAAGCTCCGATGGTGTAGATACCCTTGCTCACCGCGAGGTCCTGATGGTAGAGTACGAGGGAACTGATGATGGTCAGCGCCAGCACGCCGAACACAATGGCCCGGGACTTGCCGCTGAACCTGCTCTTGAGGCGGGTTATTTCACGTCTGGCAACGGTCAGTATTATTCTCACAGAAAGAAGGAACCCCTGATGAACGATGAATCCGGTATCATTACTTTGGATGCTATTACCAAGGTATATAAGAACTTCACCGCGGTCAATGGTGTTAACCTGCATATCAGGCAGGGGGAAATACTCGGAATCATCGGCCACAACGGCGCCGGCAAGACGACCACGCTCAAGATGATCGTCGGGCTGCTGGCCCCCACCGGCGGCACACTGACCGTGATGGGCAGAGACATGACGCGGAACAGCACCGAGGTCAAGCGGCACATCGGCTACCTGCCGGAGGAAAGCCCCCTCTACGAGAACATGACGATCCGGCAGTACCTGGAGTTCTTCGGGGAACTGTACCGGCTGGACAAGGCGACGGTGAAGGAACGAATCGAGGACCTGCTCGGGCAGCTCAAGCTGGAAGACCGGGACAAGTTCACCGGCGACCTCTCCAAGGGCATGAGACGGAAGGTAGCTATCGCCCGGACGCTCCTGCACGACCCGGATATCCTCGTCCTGGACGAGCCGAACTCCGGCCTCGATCCCCTCACCTCCTTCTTCATCATCGACTACCTCAAGAAGCTTAACCAGGCCGGCAAGACCGTCATCCTCAGCGCCCATAACCTCTTCCACGTGGAATACATCTGCGACCGCGTGGCTATCATGAAGAACGGCAACATCTATATCTGCGATACGATTGAAGCCATCCGGGAGAAGCTTGGTAAGCGTGAGTACGAGGTGGTCTTCAAGACAGACGATGAACTCGACTACGAGAAGCAGGGCGAGAATTACGTCTTCACCACGTCCGACGTAGGCAGCATCGCCTCATTGTTGCGGGACATCAACGAGAAGGACTGGGCGCTGATAGACCTCTCCGTCCGCCAGTCCGCCCTGGAGGACATGTACGTCAAGCTGATGGGCGAAGGGGTGGATTAAAAAGTCAAAGGTTAAAGGTCAAAAGTCAAAGGCGGCCGGGGCGGAAAAACCGCCCCGGCCATCATTTTCTCCTTGAGATGAAGTTTTGAGATATTGAAACCCTATCTCTCCTTCTCCATCTCCAGCATCAGCTGCTTCAACGGCAGCCCCCCGCCGAAGCCGTGCAGGGAACCATCCGAGCCAACGACCCTGTGGCAAGGCACGACGATGGGAACCGGGTTCCTCGCCATGGCGGCGCCAGCGGCCCGTGCCCCTCCGGGACTCCCGGCTTCAGCCGCAAGGTCCCGGTAACTTATCGTTGTGCCGCGGGGAATGCGGCGGCAGGCTTCCCACGCGCGCTGCTGGAACGGCGTACCGGAGGATATATCGACGTCGTCTGGGAATTCCACCGGTTCGCCCTCGAAGTAGGCCTGACAGCGCCCGATGAAATCGGCAAATGCCGCTGTATCGCCATCGTCCGTCACGCCGAGTTCTTTGAGAACGCCGTCCTTGTCCGGCCGGGGAAGGGCAACGTACGTTAACCCCTTTTCTGAGCCTCTTACGCCCATCCAGCCGGCGCTCGTGGTAAAGACTGCATATATCATCCCTTGTCTTCTCACTTCAACGGTTTAGTCCGGGATCTGCGGCTTGATGAGGCCGTAGTTACCGTCATTGCGGCGGTAGACCAGCCTGATCTCGTCGTTGTCGGCATCGAGGAAGATATAGAAACTGTGCCCCAGCCGTTCCATTTCCCGTATCGCGGTATCCGTGGTGATCGCCTTGATGACGAAGGACTTCGTCTTCACCAGCTTGCCGGCAGGCTCCGGGAGCTCTTCCGCGGTGGGGAACTGGCCGCGCACCATAGGATTGCCCCTGCCCTTGTCATACAGCTTGCCTTTATAACTCTCAAGCTGCCGGACCATGACGTCCGCCACCTTGTCCACTGCCATCTTTACTTCCTTGCCCCGCTCCTCGCCGTGAAATACCGTTTCACTCACGCCGCTGCTGACAGTGACCCGTACGACGATCCGTTCCTGGGGAGACCTGGTACCCTCCTCCGAGACCTCCACCCGCGTATCGATGATATCCGGCAGGTGCTTATTCAGTTTGCCGATCTTCCTTTCGATGTACTTCTGGGTATCCGCGGAGAGTTCCAGATTGGTTCCGGTGATTTTCGTTTCCATTTCTTTTCCTCCTGTTTCCAGTGTCTCAGAGTTCCAGGGCTGTGGCAAGCCCCCAAACCGTACGTGCGCCGGCCTTCTTCAGCATGGCGGCGCAGGCATCGAGCGTGGCGCCGGTAGTCGATACATCATCCACCAGTAGTATGTTTCTCCCTTCGATAGCTTCCCTGTTTCCGATCGCGAAAGCCCCGGCAACACTCTCCCGCCGGGCCTCTCGACTGGCGGACCGCGCCAGTGACAGTGTGTGCTTGAGCCGCACGAGGCCATCGTTGGAGTGGGGAATGCCGGTTAACGCGGACAGGTGCCGGGTGATGAGTTCGGACTGGTTGTAGCCGCGTTCCTTCAATCGTTTTTTGTGAAGCGGAACCGGCACGATAACATCGGCGGTAAGGGGTAATTCTTGCAGGTATCCGGCCAGTTCACGCGCCAGGAACGGCGCCGCTGCCCTCAGGTTGCGGTACTTGAGTTCGTGGATGGTCTGGCGTACGAGGCCGCGGAAAAGGAACGGCGCCCGGATGCCGTCAATGATGAAATCGATGTCCGTGCAGTTTCGGCAGGCTCCGTCATCGTCCAGCGGACGGCCGCACCGCAGGCAAAATGGGGGTCTGATGGAAGGAAAGGTTTCCCGGCAGGAGCTGCACACCACTTCCCCTTCCCTGCCGCAACCTATGCACCACCGGGGAAAAAGCAGATCCAAAGCGTGCCCGGCCAGGCCGCGAATACGAGGAAGTACGGTTGCCATCCGACTACCTCACTGGTTGTTCTGCGTTACCCGCTGCTATCGGGCGCGGGAACTGTGGAGCGACCCATTCATGATCGGCTCGTTCAGGTAGACGTCACCGTTCCTGATCTTGAGGTTGAAGCCGCAATCAGGATTGGTGCATACCCAGGCCTTGTAACATATCGAAGCGCCCTGGCTCCCGAAATCGGACAACGGCACGAGATCACCGGAATGGCACTTCTGACACTTGGGGAAAGTCATGTTTTCCATGGGGTCCTCCTCCCAACCAGTAGTTCAAGTAAAACCGTCTAAGTATAACCTATCGGTATACGACTTGACAAGCGTGTAAGGACATACTTAAACGCGCGAGAGAGCGGGCATAAGCCCGCCCTCCTCGTATCGAACAACCAGCCTCGCGTGCTAGCGGGAGGACAGGCTGGGATGATTGACGGAAATCTGGCGTTTCTGGATGAGGTTGATGGCGGTATTGGCTATAATAGGATCGAATTGCGTGCCGGAGAACCAGAGCAGTTCTTCGATGGCGTCCACGTGGGACATGGCGCGGCGGTACGGGCGGTCCGATATCATGGCCTGGTAAGCGTCCGCCACGGCGATGATGCGCGCCCCTATCGGGATGTTCTTGCCCTTGATAGTCTGTTCGTAGCCGCTGCCATCGTAGTGGTCGTGGTGATGCGAAATTATCTCGACAATGTGTTGATTAACAAACGGTTTGACCAGGTTCGGCCCGACGATGGCATGAGTCATGATGTGGCGGTATTCACTGGCAGTGAGTTCACCGGGCTTGTTAAGGATGTTCGGGTCCACAGCTATCTTGCCGACATCATGGAGGAGGGCTGCCCAGCGCAGGTCTTCGAGGTCAGCCGGCTTCAGTCCCAATTCCTTGCCGATGGTTAGAGCCAGGTCGGTGACCTTATGGGAATGGTCGGCGGTGTAAGCGTCACAGGACTCCAGAGTATTGACCAGGCCTTCTATGGCGCCGAGGAACAGCCTGCGTGGTTCTTCACCGCTTTCCCCGGAATACTGCCCCATTTCCTGTAAATACCGCTGGATATCGAGGGCGACACGGCGCTTGTCCAGCGTGCCGTTAACGCTCTGGAGCACCTGCTCGAAGCGGAACGGCTTGCTGATGTAGTCCTGGGCGCCCTTCTTTATGCATTCCGCGATGACGGTTGCTTCCGAGATGCCGCTCGACATGATGACGGCGGTCTCCGGGAACCGCGCCGTGATGTCCGGAAGGACTTCACAACCTGACCGTCCCGGCATATTTATGTCCATGATGACGAGATCGGCCGGTTTCTCCTCGAGTTTCTCGAGGGCTCTATCGCCGTTTTCGGCTTCATCGCACTCGAAGCCCCGCATCGAGAGTCCCTTGTTCAGGACGCAGCGAATCCCTTCTTCATCATCGACAAGCAGGATATGTTCTTTGGGAATGGTCATTTTACACCTCCGGGCGGCATCACGGGCGTTAACTCTCTCCATTGTATGGGCCGGGGGCTAAACAACACATGAACAGGGTTCTCCGGGACATAAACAATTCATAAATGTTGGGTACCCCGGAACAGGCTAGGCGAGAGAAACTTTCCCAAGCTCGCTGTAGATGGGACCGGAAGGTGTCAGGACGCTTTTCATGAGGTATACAGCATCCGCGATGAACGGCAGGGGACCCGGTGAAGTGAACGACCGGACGCGGTCACCGATGGCTTCGCGTTCCGCCGGCCCAGCCTGCTCCCGGACACGCCCGATGGTGAGGTGGGGCTGAAATTCCCGCGATTCCCGGGCAAACCCGAGGGGCTCCAATGAGATTTCAAGGCGCTGCTGGAGAGCGGCCAGTTTCTCCGTCTCCCCGCCGAGGCCCACCCAGACTATACGTACTCTACGCGGGCTCGGGAACACCCCGAGGCCGTTGAGTTCCATGTTTAAGGGACCTGTTGTCCCCGCCGCTTTATACATTGCATCCAAAATGGCGGGTATGTTCTCAAATTCGATGTCCCCAAGGAATTTCAGGGTCAGGTGGAGATTAGCCGTTTCAACCCATTTGACCGGCGCACCGGCGCCTTTCCTGAGTTCGGTCTCGATGCGGGCAAGTTCTCGCCTGATGTCAGCGGGGAGAGATATGGCGATGAAGGAGCGGATTTTCATGTCTTACCTGCCCAGGAGGCGGCGGGCATTGCCGCCCAGTATCAGTTCCCGCTCCTTCTCTGAGATGTCCGCGGTTCGCATTTCAGCCAACACGCGGGCCTGGGACATAACCGGGTAATCGCTCCCGAACAACACCTTCTCTGCGCCTACCAACCCGATGACCTGCCGGTAGATGTCCGGTCGGTACAGGAACGGGGACGCAGCCGAATCGAAGTATACGTTGGCGAGCGTTTTCTTCACCTCCGGCATGAGCGCATAGAATGGCAGGCCGCCGCCCCAGTGGGCGCAGATGGTGGTGATTTCCGGGAAGCCGGACAGGAATGGATAAACAAGTCTCGGGACGGCAGTGCCTTTGCCGGGGTATTGGTGCCCGACAGGTTCCGAGGTATGGAGCAGCAGCAGCAGGTCATGCTCCCGCAACATACTTGCGAACGGGATCATGGCCTTTTGGTCGGTGAAAACGTCCGGATGAAAATCCGGTCTCAGTTCCCCGATGCCGCGGGCGCCCGCTCCGGCGCAGCGTCCCATTTCCTGCAGGGAGGCCTCGGAGGTGAAATCTGACACGGCGCAAAACCCGGTCAGCCGGTCCGGGTACCTGACACAGGATTCGAGGATGTAGTCGTTGGTTTCCCGGCATAATTCCGCCGTGCTCCAGGAATAGTTGACGATGACTGTGACATCGATGCCCAGCCGGTCCATGGTATCGATGAGGTCTTCCGTAGAAACGATGGCCGCTTTCGCCTCCCGGTAAATGGAGGCGAAAGCGGCATCTTTCTCCACACAGCGGCTGCGGTTGTCCCGTATAGCGGGCGGCAGCACATGCGCGTGGAAATCTATTATCATGCTCGTTCCACAGCGTCCCGGACGGACCGGGCGTTACTCCGAAGCGGCCTCTTCAGCGGCCGGAGCAGCTTCAGCTTCGGCGGCTGCGCCTTCTTCCTCGGCCTCGGCTTCAGCAGCGGCCTTCATGGATACTTCGGATACCCTGGCAAGGAGCTGATCGGGGTCGGCAAGAACGGTGATATCTTTGCCCAAATGGAGGTCCTTGACATGAATCATGTCATCGACTTCTGCAAGTACGCTGATATCGACCTCGATCTGCGGCGGCACGTTTTCCGGCAGACACTCGATGTGTAGTTCCTCGATGCCGTGCGTTAACAGGCGGCCTTTTCCTTTAAGGGCGGGAGCTTCCCCAACGAGAACGATGGGCACGTTCATGGAGATCTTCTCGCCTTTCTGGACCTGGTAGAGATCAACATGGATAAGTTGCTTGGTGAAGGCATCACGTTGTATCTCACGCACGAAGACGTTTTTGGCGCTTTTATCACCGGCGACCGTCAGGGTGACGAGGCGGGACGTCCCGGCATGGTCGATGACCTTCTTAAGGTCGGCGGTTTCACACTGGAGGGCCATGGATTCGATGTTATGACCGAAGAGATGAGCCGGCGTGATCCCCTGTTTGCGCAGGAAGCGGTTCCGTTTGCCGAGGACATCTCTCTTGGTTGCTTTAAGTTTAAGTTCTTCCATATATTCCCCTTTCCAACCTATTAATTTAATCATATCCGGCTGCCATTATCAATTCCCGGTGACTAATGTGCTACAATTAGTGACACAGTTGCTGATAGTACTTGCTGTAGCGGAGTTAACAATATGAGCGTGACACCAAAGACGTCCCCGGAAACCATATTCCGTCTGCGTGACGGCTCTTTTGCGGACGACCTGTTCATCACCGCCGTCGCCCACCTCGATTTCTTTAATCAGCTTGCTGAAACGTCCCTTGACCTTTCCGGTATCTGCAAGCTATTCGACATCCGGCCGAGACCGGCGGACGTTATGCTGTCCCTGTTCAAATCCTACGGGTTCGTGGAGGAAACAGGTTTCCGGTTCTCCCTCACGGATACCGCTCGCACCTATCTCACGAAGGAAAGCCGGTATGATCTCACTTCCTACGTCGATTCACTGAAAGCCCGCCCCATCTGCGCAGACATGCTCCGTGTGCTCCGGACCGGAGAAACAGCCAACTGGGCCGCCGCCAGATCCGGTGAGGCATGGGCGAAAGCCATGGAAGACGAGGAATTCGCAGCATCTTTCACCGCCGGGATGAACAGCCGCGGGGCTTACCTGGCGGCGGGACTGGCCGGAGCTTTCGATTTTTCAGACAGCCGTCGCCTGCTGGACATCGGTGGGGCCACCGGCATCTACGCGCAGGTCGTGCTGGAAGACAATCCTCATATGACGGCCGGGGTCTTCGAGAAACCACCCATCGACCAGCTGGCGCGGCAGTCAGCCGAAAAGTCAGGACTCACGGACAGGCTCAAGGTCATCGCCGGGGACATGTTCCGCGATGAACTCCCCGGCGGGTATGACGTCCATCTCCTCTCCCACATCCTCCACGACTGGGACGTCCCGCAGGTGACCGTGATCCTTCAGAACTCGTACCGCAACCTGGCGCCGGGCGGGCGGCTCATCATCCATGACGCCCATCTGAACGAAGCCAGGAACGGCCCCGTCTCCGTCGCCGAATACTCCGTCCTGCTGATGTTCTCCTCAGAGGGAAAATGCTACTCTACCGGAGAACTCAGAAAGCTGCTCTCCGAAACCGGGTTCGCGGATTTCCATTACTCGCCAACCATCCTCAACCGGAGCATTGTTACTGCAACCAAATAAGGACAGTCCGGACCGCCGGACCTGTCCATGGCTTATACCAGCAAGAAAGGTGAGGCGCAGAATGGTAAAGGAAAAGCGGCAAATCCCATACTGGGGCTCCATCCGGACATTCATCAAAAAGGGCATGTGATCGGAGGCAATGTCATGCGTGCTTGACCACGCTATGGGTCACCCTCTGGAAACCGAGGAACATGCCAGCGCCATCCTGGCGGGCGGTATCGCCAACAACGGTTATCAATGCGGCATGGTGTGGGGGGCTTCCCTCGCCGCCGGAGCGCAGTCGTACCGGGTTTTCGGTCCCGGTCCCGCCGCGGAAGCCGCCGCCGTGCTGGCTTCACAACGTATCGTCGATACTTTCCGCCGGCGCAACCGGGCTAAAGCCATCGATTGTCTCGCCATCTCCGGCCTGGACCTCCGGGAAAAGGTACGAGTTAGCCAGATGGTAAAATATGTTGTTACCGGAAGAGCGCTCGGCTGCTTCACCATGACCCCGGGCATCGCCCGCGCGAGCATGGCGGAAATCGACATAGTTTGTGCAGTTCCCCCACATGAAGTTCCTCCTCCTCCCGTCAGTTGCGCCGCCCTGCTGGCGCGGAAAGCAGGTCTCTCCGACCAGCATGTCGTCATGGCGGCGGGACTGGCCGGAGGCATCGGTCTGAGCGGGAGCGGTTGTGGCGCACTCGGGGCCGCCATATGGGCCCACGCAATGAAGCATGATGTTGTCCTGGGACTGGCCGTCGATCCCAATATCAAGAAAATCCTCGACCGTTTCACCGAAAACTTCGGTCCTGATTTCACCTGCGCCAGGATAATGGGACGGAAATTCGAGAACGTCCGAAACCACGCTGATTTCCTCCGACAGGGCGGTTGTTCCGAGCTTATTGCGCTGCTGGCTTCCGCGGTGGACGGCTGAACGATGATTAACGTATAATAGTTGCATATGACGACCGTACCAGCGCCGCTCTTTACCTCCAATGAAGACCTCGCCGCCGTGACGAAACGCATGCGGCGCCGCATCCTTACCATGCTCGCTAAAGCCGGCAGCGGCCACCCCGGCGGCTCCCTTTCCGCGGTGGAAATCGTTGCCACACTCTACTGGAAGGTCATGCGGCACCGACCGGGCGATCCTTCCTGGCCGGACCGCGACCGTTTCATCCTCAGCAAGGGCCACGCTGCCCCCGTGCTCTACGTGGCGCTGGCGGAATGCGGCTACTTCCCGGCAGAGGAACTGGACACGCTGCGGCAGTTCGGTTCGCACCTTCAGGGCCACGCCGATCGCACCCACACGCCGGGCGTGGAGATGTCTTCCGGGAGCCTCGGGCAGGGACTTTCCTTTGCCGACGGCATCGCTCTGGCGGGAAGGCTCGACAGGAAAGACTACCGCGTCTATGCCCTGCTCTCCGATGGTGAGTGCGAGGAAGGCCAGGTCTGGGAAGCCGCCATGGCCGCCGGCCATTTCAAGCTGGACAACCTGACCGCCATCGTGGACAAGAACGGTCTTCAACTCAGCGGGAAAGTTGCGGACATCATGAACGTGGACCCGCTCGGCAAGAAGTTCGAGGCGTTCAATTGGAACGTCCTCGAGATAGACGGCCACGACCTGCGGCAGGTGTACGACGCCATCCAGAAAGCGAAGAGCA
The DNA here is from genome assembly GCA_964595455.1 of uncultured Dehalococcoidaceae bacterium. Taxonomy (GTDB): domain Bacteria; phylum Chloroflexota; class Dehalococcoidia; order Dehalococcoidales; family RBG-16-60-22; genus DAOUEG01. Next base: position 28,064 of record CAZQQL010000003.1, on the reverse strand, counting down.
CCAAAGGAAAACCAACCGCTATCATCGCCCGGACCGTCAAGGGCAAGGGTGTGAGTTTCATGGAGAACAACGTGGACTTCCACGGCAAGGCGCCGAACGCCGAGCAACTGGAACAGGCGCTGAAGGAGCTGGCATAACCGTGTCCGAGAAGATAGCCCCGCGCGAGACCTACGGCAAGACCCTGCTGGAACTGGGGAAGACCAACCGGGACATCGTCGTGCTGGACGCTGATCTTGGGCCTTCAACGATGGTCAAGTACTTCGCCGCTGAGTTCCCGGACCGCTATTTCGACGTCGGCATCGCCGAGGCCAACATGATCGGCATCGCCGCCGGCCTGGCCGCTTCCGGCAAGATACCGTTCGCCAGCAGTTTCGCCGTGTTCGCCACCGGGCGCTGCTTCGACCAGGTCCGCGTCTCCGTGGCGCAATCGAAGCTTAATGTAAAAATCGTCGCCACCCATGCCGGCGTGACCGTCGGCGAGGATGGCGGCTCGCACCAGGCACTGGAAGACCTCGCCCTCATCTGTTCGCTGCCGGGCTTCACGGTCATCGTGCCGTCTGATTCCATCGAGACGGACCGCGCCATACGGGCCGTGGCGGAGCATAAGGGGCCGGTCTACGTCCGGCTGCCGCGCGCCAAGCTGCCGGTCATCAATCGTCCTGATTACATGTTTGAGATCGGCAAGGCCTGCGAATTAAGGGACGGCACGGACGTGACCATCATTGCCATCGGCGTTATGGTCAGTGCCGCGCTGGAAGCCGCGGACCAGCTTGCCTTCGACGGCATTCACTGCCGGGTGCTCAATATGGCGACGGTCAAACCTATGGACGAAGCCGCCGTCATCAAAGCCGCCAGGGAGACCGGGGCCATCGTTACCGCCGAAGAGCACCAGCGTCACGGGGGCATGGGCAGTACCGTGGCGGACATCCTGGCCTGCAATATCCCCACACCCGTGGAATTCGTGGCGGTACAGAACGTCTTCGGGCAGTCAGGCTCTCCGGAAGAACTCCTCGCGCACTACCACCTGACGTCTAAAGATATCGTGGCGGCGGTCAAGAAGGTCATCGGGCGGAAGAAGTAAGTCCTTCGGACCCGATCGATTTCAAACGTGAACGGTTACCCTCTATGCTCCGGGCACTTTGGAAAATCCCGTTTTTGCCTGCAAGGTATCGTTGACGTACAGGTACCGGTCCGACCCAGGCTCCCAGGCCGGCCAGGGGGTAAGGCCCTCAACGTTCGGGTCTCCCGTCCGGGCATACTGCGCCCACATCTTCATCATCAATTCCGAAACATGGATGTCCGTTTCTGATATTTCCGGGAGGTGGGATCCGGCGCCGGCCGGTGCAGCGATATGATGGAGGCCGGTCCACTCCTTCTCGCTGTTGACACACCCGAAAACGTAGGGCAGCTCAACCGCATGAAAGGAAACGCAGCCTTCCCGTTTCCAGCCGTCCGGGACCTGGTCGAAGATACACGCGAAAACCCTGGCGCCGGCCCCACGTTCGCTGGAGAGCATGGCTGCATAGGCAGGGATTATCCAGGGCATGACCAGCGAGCCCGGCCCCGTTAGTTCGCCGAGGTTAGCGCAGGTTATCAGGGACGCCGTATTCTGTTTTCCTGCCCGAAAAATATTGGCCGCGGTATCGGGCAGGAGCCAGCCGTCAACGACGGCATCCCACATATGCGACGGTTGATCGGATACCGGAGTCATGGCGGTCTCGGCTGCCATGATTTTTTCCCACGGAATGGCCCGCGCCGCCGCCAACGGGTCCTTTTCGTCATCGATGCCAAGCTGGGTAAACAGTTTTTTCCCGACCGCTTCAAGTTCCACCGGATTTTTACCAGGGGCGATCGGAGCGAATGCCGAACCGCTCTCGCAGATGGCGTGATGGAAAAGGCCTTTGGCTAAAGGAGTAACCAGCAGGGTCGCTACTTTCGCGCCCCCGCCTGATTCGCCGAAAATGGTAACGTTGGCGGGATCGCCGCCGAAGGCGGCAATGTTCCTTTGTACCCATTCCAGAGCGGTAATCATGTCAAGGAAAAGATAGTTTCCCGAGACGCTACGCGGGGACTCCGCGGACAGTAGAGGATGGGCCAACAGGCCAAAGACGCCGAGCCGCATTCCGACGTTTACCAGCACAATACCCTGCCGGGGAAGGCTGATATTGTTGAACATGGACTCGTTGCCGCTGCCGGCCATGTAACCGCCGCCATGCATCCAGACCATTACCGGCAGCTTTTCCTCCACTGTCCGGGCCGGTGTCAGAACGTTAACGTATAAGCAGTCTTCACCCTGGGGAATATCCAGCTTGGGACTTGAAGGCGGCCTCTGCTGGGGGGCCGCCAGGCTGAAAGCTGTGCATTCACGGATTCCCTGCCATACGGTAATGGGCTGAGGCGGCTTCCAGCGCAGGTCCCCAACGGGCGGCGCCGCATAGGGAATTCCCCGATAGACGCGTACTTCACTGCCGGGTTCTCCGAGTATGGTTCCGGACACGTTGCCAGTATCTATCTTGACCGGGTCCGTGAGTGCTGCGGCTTGAGGACGGGTTATGTTCTTTACCATATCTACCCTCCGAGCATTTGGTGATACCCAGACTTTCCGATACCCTAGTCCAGGAACGTAATAATCTCCGGTGGCCGCGGCAGTATAGAAACTTCTATGCCGGCCTCCTCGAACAGCTTGATGAACTGGTCGTCCTGGTACTTCCCGAAGGACACGGACCGGGCGATCCGTGCATTGACCATCATCTTGGCGCAGAGGATGCAGGGCGTATGTGTGCAGTACATCGTCGCGCCTTCCAGGCTGACACCGTGGAGGGCCGCCTGGATGATGGCGTTCTGCTCGGCGTGGATAGCGCGGCAGATCTCGTGGCGGGTGCCGGACGGGATGCCCAGCTCGTCCCGCAGACAGCCAAGCTCCAGGCAGTCCTTGAGTCCCGCTGCCGCCCCGTTGTAGCCGGTGGCGAGGATATGTTTGTCCCGCACGGCGATGGCCCCCATGTGGTGCCGGCGGCAGGTGGACCGCTCCGCCACTACGGAGGCGAGCTTGAGAAAGTACTCATCGAGCTTGGGACGCCGCGGCAGTTCGTTCATGCCAACCCCCGGACGATTTTCTCTATCACTGACTTCATAGCTTCCAGGCCGCCGTCATTGAGGATGGTATGGTCGGCCATGCAGATGGGCCCGCCCTTGTTGAGGTTTTCTATTTCCGCCCGGTCCCTTGAGGCGGCTTCGGCCGGGGTCAGCGGGCGTATTTCGCGCCGGCCCAATCGTTCGTACCGGACCGCTGGCGACGACCACACCGCCACGACCTTGAGCCTGTCCCCGAAGTGTCCCTTGAGAAAAAGATATTCCTCCCAGGAATAAAGGCCGTCCACGACGACGTTCGCCGTTTGCAGCCCTTCCTCGATGCGCGGCAGGCTGAGCTTCGCGTAAGCGTCCATGCCGTGCTCCCGGCGCAGGCTCTCCCGGGCGCGGCGCTCGTTGGCCTCCGTCAGCGGCAGGCCTTGCTTCTTCAATTCGTCGTCGGTGACGTCCCCGAAGCGCACGGAGACAAACCCGCGCTCCCGGAACATACGGGCGACCTCTGATTTCCCGGAGCCGGTCATACCCACGATACTGATGACGTAGTTCATAATCTCTTTCCGTCATTATACGTGAGATGCACGGAGTTTTTCCATGTCAAATAGGTGGTCTTCCGCATAGCTCGGCGAGCTTGCACCATATGGTATACTGGGGTATGAATTCAGAGCCGAACAATATGAACCTGGCCAGGCTCATCGAACAGCGCCTGCCGCCGGACATCGTCGCTTTCATCCGCAAGGCAGGGATGATCGCCGCCGGGCGCGGCGAACCGCTGTACCTGGTGGGCGGGGCCGTCCGTGACCTGCTGCTCGGCCGGGGAACGCTGGACATCGATATCGTCGTGGAAGGTGACGCCATCGCGCTGGCGGAACTGCTCACCGGTGATATGGGCGGCAAGGTTACGGCTCATCGCCGTTTCGGCACGGCTACCATCAAATGGGACAGCAAGAGCCTCGACTTCGTCACCGCGAGGTCGGAAACCTACCGCAAGCCGGGGGCGCTCCCGGACGTCAGTCCCGGTTCGCTCATGGACGACCTGGCCCGCCGCGATTTCAGCGTCAATGCCATGGCCGCGGCCATCGATCCCGAGCATTATGGCGAGGTGATCGATCCTCACGGCGGCCTCCGGGACCTCAAGCAGAAGTCCATCCGGGTGCTGCATGAGAAGAGCTTTACGGATGACGCCACGCGCATGTGGCGGGCGGTACGGTACGAGCAGCGGCTCGGTTTTGCCATCGAACCCATGACACTGCTGCTGCTGGAACGCGACCTGCCGATGCTGGCGACCGTCAGCGGCGATCGCATCCGCCATGAACTGGAACTGGTATTGAAAGAAGCCGAGCCGGAACGCGCCCTGCGCCGGGCCGGGCTTTTGGGGCTTCTGGAGAAGATCAACCCCGCTCTCATGTTCAACGAGGACCTGGCGGCACGGTACGACACCGCCCGCCGGCGTTACGGGGATGGCCTGCCCTCCGGCCTGTACCTGTCGCTGCTGTTATGTCAGCTTCCGGCGGCTGCCCTGGAAGCAACGGTGAACTACCTGCATCTTACCGGCGCCGAGCAGGATGCCATCCGCCAGACGGCGGCGGTGCAGGACCGGCTGGAAGAACTCGCCACGCCCGGCCTGTCTCCAAGCCGTGTCTATGACATACTCCACGGCTACCAGCCCGCGGCGCTGATGGCGGCTTCACTCTGCGCAGATACCGCCGTGGCCGAACAGGTGGAGCTCTACCTGAACGTGCTCCGGCATGTCAAACCGGCGCTCAGCGGGGAAGACCTGAAGCAGATGGGCATCGCGGAAGGCCCGGCTATCAAGAAGATACTCGCCTCATTACGGGAAGCGCGGCTGGACGGCGGCGTTACCGGCCGTGCGGACGAAGAAACGCTGGTTAAAAGCCTGCTGGAGATGAAGTAGGTAAGCCTCGGTATACTGCCCCCTGACCTTCATCCTCTCTCGCGCTGGTGAGAAGAAGCCGGGAAGCACAAAATCCACTAATTCACTGTGATTATGTCATTCCTCTCCCTCGGCGCGAGAGGCAAGACGAGGGTGAAGTTCTTTTTTACTACCGGCTTAATGGTTTCCTGGCCGCGATATGGGCCGCGGCGTGATGGTGCCTGATACCGCCGGGGTGCTCGTCTCTGAACTGATAGTTGTTGGAAACCAGAATATCCCATTCGGAGTAGAGGGCATCGAGATCGCCCTCATCGAAGAGCCCCTTGGTGACGGCTGCCATGTCCGGAGCGGCGGGCAGGCGGTTGGTGAAGACCCCGACCAGGTTCATACCGCCGGGGTTCGTGGCGGCTTTCATCCGGCCGATAAAGTCCAGCCACTGCTCCCTCGTTACCAGGTGCAGGACGCCGTGAGACAGGATGAGGTCGTAGTTCCGTTCAAACCGGAACTTCGTCAGGTCCTGGACCCAGGTGGTGACGGTGACGCCGGCCCTGTCCGCCAGCCGCTTGAACTTGGCAATGCCCGCATCGGAAATATCGAATGCGTCAACTTTCATCCCCTTGCCGGCCAGGAAAATCGCGTTCCGGCCTTCACCGCACCCGACGTCGAGGACGGACCAGGAGAGGTCGAACTGCGGCCACAACGCGGCCACGTCCCGCGTCGGCCCCTCCCCGAAAGACGCGACAGTGTCATCCAGGTAGGTCGATTCCCAAAACGGACGGCCGGTCATCAGTCAATGAGATGGAAGGCTATACGTTTGGCGCCGCAGATCGGGCAAACCTCCGGCGGTTCCCCGGTGACGGTATTGCCGCAGACCTGGCAAACGTAATAGACTGCGTTTTCCGGGTCCTTGCCGGCCTTGACGGATTCCAGGGCCTTCTCGAACAGCTCGTGATGGAGCCGTTCCACCTTGTTGGCCCAATCGAAGCTCTTTTCGGCGCGGGCGTTACGGTCTTTCTGGGCGTCCTCGATGAATTCCGGGTACATGCCGGTGAACTCGCTATATTCACCCATCACCGCGGCGAGGAGATTGTCCTGGGTACTCCCGATAGCGTCCAGCACCGTGAAATGGTTCTTGGCATGCACCGTTTCCGCATTGGCGACGGCACGGAACAGACTGGCGACTTGTGCATAGCCGTCTTTCTCCGCTTTTTCCGCGTAGAAGGTATACCGCCGGTTAGCTTCACTCTCACCCGCGAAAGCATCCTTGAGGTTATCTTCCGTGTTGTATCTTGCCATATCCGTCTCCCGAACCCGTTTTCCTGTTAGTATACGGCATTGGAACGTTGTTTGTCTCGCGGCTAAAGCCAGGTTATCTGCCCCGGCTTGCGCGCCGGTATCCTTGTATACCGGTACTGCGGATAGCCCACCATCAGCGCAGCAAAGGGCGAGTACCCTTCCGGAAGCCCCAGGACTTTCACCATGTCCGGATAAGACACAGACGCCATCATCATGAAGCCGGCCCAGCAGCAGCCGAGGCCTATGGTGGTAGCTGCCAGGTCGAAATATGACATGGCGATAACGCAGTCCGTCCGGGCGATTAAGTTCTCCGCCTCGGCATAGGTGAGGACCACCGCCGGGGCGCCCTGGAGAAACATGTCACGACCCAGGTCAAGTTGCTGGATGATGCCGGCGAACATCTGGGCCATCTCCGGATTGCTCTTCATCATGTCCCGCAGGAATTGGGCACCGATGGCGGCTATCTGCCGAACCTTCTCACGATTATTGACCACCAGCCACTGTACTTCCTGAAAATTGTGGCCGGTAGGAGCGTATCGTGCGACATCGATGATTTTCTCGAAGACTTCATCCGGCACGTCCTCGTCCCGGTATTCCCGGATGGAACGGCGGCTCTTGATAAGCTGGGCGCATTGTTCAAAGCTGATCCGCAGGGACTTGTCGATGAGAGGGGTCTCTTCGAGCGGCATTTCCCTGTGCGTCAGGGCGCCGGTCGGGCAGATTCCCACGCAATGCCCGCAGCGCATACAGAACTCATCGGTCCCGGGGAGCTGGCGCGGATAGCTTCCTTCCCTCATGTAGATCATCCGGCAGGGAATGGTGCAGAGGCCGCATCTGGTGCAGGTTTCCTTGTCAATCGTGATCAGCGTCATTGGTGATGTTCTCCTTCAGTATCCGGTAGAATTCATCATGTGCATACCGCTCGCGCCAGGGCGTATGCCCGCACTTCAGCAGAAGAAGGAAGCGGAAATCCGGTACGACTCGGGAAAGCGGTACGCGCACACCCTCGGCGGGATGGGGATCATAATCGCCGTGGATGGCGACGACCGGGCATCTTATACCGGATGCCATCGCCAGCAGTTGTCCGGACGCCCGCAGTCTTTCCGCTTCCGGCCAGATGCCGTCATAGATGCGCTGGTCAAAGCCGGAGCCTTCGTGGGGAACGGACAGGGCTTCGTAAGTATCGGCCTTGTCGAACAATGCCCCAAGCCTGGTTATCGGCGAGCCGTTATCGCGGAGGGCGGGGTCACGGATCTTTTCGATAAGCTCCAGGACTTCGGTGCGCTCATTTTCACGGAATCGCGAAAGGCGGACAGCGAACATTTCCTCCGCATAACGTGCCTCGAACGGGCCGGAGCTAATCAGGACCAGCTTCCGTACCATGTCCGGATGGCGGACGGTGAATAGCAGCCCGAGCCAGGCTCCCCAGGAATACCCGGCGATTATGACGGGCAGGCTGGCGCTGGATGCCAGGACTTCCCGCAGTTCCTCCACCTGGCCATCGATAGTGTCTCTGGTCTGAAGCGGCTCGAGCACGCCGGTCATTGCAGAGAGTTCCCGTGCTACCGGGGCCATTTCGCCGGGCGCGCCGGGACCGCCGTGCAGCAGGGCAATCGTATGAGGAGGATTCCCGTACGACCTGCAATTCTCCACAGTGGTGTCATTCATCGTTCACATTGTAAGGGATTTTAAAAGAAAAAGGGTAGCCAGAAATCTACCCATTAGGAAGACGATAGTGAACCCGTTACTGGTTGTGGAGCACGATCAATTGTCCCTCCTTTAGAGCCTGCCCCGTGCTTGACACGGGGAGGGATAAAGGGAGATTTTCCCAGGCCATGGAAGTTTTTAACTTTTGACTTGAATCTTATACCGTCGCTACCACGTAGGTCTTGAGTCCCTGGTTCTGGCACTTGACCGCGAGGTCGTCAGCGGCGGCCTTGTCTTCGTAAAGGCTGTACAGGGACGGCCCCGAGCCGCAGACGTGGACATGCTGTGCCCCGAGATCGAGGATGCGTTCCCGGTACATGCTGAGGATGGAATCGGGGTTGAAAGCTATATTGTCGAAGGTATTGACGAGCATCGTCGGGCGGAACCTGAGGCCGGTGATAAGGGCTTCAACGAGCCGGCGCGTGGTCTGGCCGTCGGTAAAGTGTTTCGGCTTGAGGCTGTTGTACATGAGCGCCGTCTTGCCCGGTTCCACGGGCACTTCCGGCAGCATCAGGACCGCCCACTGGCGGGCCATCGGCGGCAGGGGTGTGATCTGGTCGCCGCGCCCCTCGCCCAGCGCGGTGCCGCCGTCCAGGAAAAAGGTAACATCCGAGCCGAGTTTCCCCGCGATATCGATGACCGTGTCATTATCCAGGTTGAGGCTCCAGAGCTGCATGAGGCCGCGGATGACCGTGGCGGCGTCGCTGGAATCTCCGCCCAGGCCGGACAGCAGCGGGATACGCTTCTCGATGTGGAGCGCGACGCCCTTTTTGTATTTCGTTGCTTCCTTGACGGACTGGATGGCCCTGGAGACCAGGCTGCTCTCCGGTTTCCAGTCGGCCTGGTTGCTGGTAATCAGCACTTTTTTCGCTGTTTCAAAATGGAGCGTATCGTACATTCCCACTGTCTGCATGACAGTGCGTATCTCGTGGTAACCGTCCGGGCGCTTACCGAGGACTTCCAGTGTCAGGTTAATCTTGGCGGGGGCTTTGAGCGTCAGCATAGAGCCAGTCCATTTCCTTATCGTTCAGTATTTTCAACAGTTGAGCCCATTCTTCCAGTTCCAGGGCGCCGGCACGGCGGGTCGGGTTGATGTTTGCTGCCTTCAGCAGCGCTGCGGTCTGTTCCCGGGTAAAGGACAGGCCGCTGGACAGCGAATTGAGAAGCTGTTTGCGCGGCGCGGAAAAGCCCGCCCTCACGAGCCGGAAAAACGCCTCGCCGTCCCCGATATCCACCGCCGGTTCGCGATACACTTCTATCCTCACCACCGCCGAAGCTACGTCCGGCGCCGGGAAGAACGCTTGCGGCGGTACCGTCATGATGATCTCCGGTTTCCCGTAGACCTGGACGGCGATACTGAGCAGCGTCCGTTTGCCCGACCCGGCGCAGACCGTTTCCGCAACTTCCTTCTGGATCATAACGACCATGACATCAGGACGTGTCGAGGCTTCCAGGAAGTGCCGCAGCACCGGCGAGGTGATGTAGTACGGCAGGTTGGCCACGACCTTGTAGGAAGCCATGTTCAGCGGTATTTGCGCCGCGTGCGATTCGAAAAGCCTGCCCGGTTCCATGCCCAGGATGTCCCCGTTGAGGATGACGACGTTATCATGGGTGAGGGAGGTCTGGAGCATGGTAGCCAGGTTGGTATCCAGTTCGATGGCGATGACCCAGCCGGCGCGGGCCGCCAGTTCATCCGTCATGATGCCGAGGCCGGGACCGACCTCGATGACCGTATCGGACTTTTTCAGGTCAGCCGCGGCGACGATGCCGTTCAGGACATCGGCATCGATGAGGAAATGCTGGCCCAGGCCTTTCCGGGGTCGCAGGCCGAACCGGCGGAGCAGCTTCTTCGTTTGTGTGAGGAGGGAAGTAGGGACGCCTTCCGGGCTGTTATCCATTTCAATAAAGAGGCCGTGCACCCACTCTCGACACCACCAACCAGCTTGCCTCCGGCAGCCGGCTCCAGCCAGGCAACCCTGCGGCACCCGGAATTATCCGTTTACCGCTGCTTCCTCTCAGACCTGACGGGGTTCACGGCGTTCCGCCGCGCAGGACCCAGCCTTCAACGCTGCTTACCGTTAGCAGTCCTACCAGATGAGAGCCTCAAGCGGGAATTCGACCCTGCTATAGCGGGTTTCAGGTACAGGGCACCGCTAACTCCCCGTCTAGCACGACCTCATACTTAAGCGTATAGGGTAGTATGGGGTTTGTCAAGAACAGAGCATTCTCGATATGGGACTAAAGGCTGTAAAATTCGAGGTTTATGGTTAAAGTGAATTATTAACAATTATTGACAAACATACCGAATTTGTTTTAGACTAATTTGTTAATCGATTGGGGAAAAGTAATCATGATCAAGATTTTTATTAGTTGGTCCGGGACTCTCAGTAAAGAACTTGGTGAAGTTGTAAAAAAATGGATTCCGGGGGTTCTTCAAAACGTAAAACCATACTTTACTCCAGATGATGTTGAAAAAGGTACAAGATGGGCAAGTGAGATATCAAGAGAATTACAGGAATCTCAAGTTGGAATAATTATTTTAACAAGAGAAAATTTGTCTAGTCCATGGATATTGTTCGAATCTGGAGCGTTATCCAAACAATTGGAAAAAGCCAGAATATGCCCGGTTTTATTTGGGTTAGAGAACACTGATCTAGTTGGTCCTTTAGTCCAATTCCAAGCAACCTGCTTCAATAAAGAGGATTTTTATAAACTGATAAAGACGATCAATGCGGCTTGCGCGGAACAAAAACTTGATGATACGGTACTGACTGAAGTATATGAAATGTGGTGGCCAAAACTTGAAAATGCCATCGGTACTATCTTAAAAAAAGGACGAGAGCGGCCAGATGGTGCCTTAAGAACTGAAAGAGAGTTAATAGAAGAGATTCTATCCCTTACGAGACTTAGTACTACCAGACGGAATGAGCATATAACAAACGAGATTAGCCCTTTATCAGTACAAGAACTTAGGCGAACTTACACTAGACTCGTTGAAGCCATAGATACGCAAGACTTTGATACCGTTAGTTCTCTTGTAAGAAGGCTACGCAGACCCATAGAAAATATAGTTGCCGTAACTGGTTTCATGTCGAGACCTCGCATAGAGAGAGAATCAGTCATCGTCGAACCGAAAACTGGGCATGCCGATATTGGGCTGGACCTACTAGAGGATGACCAAAAACCTTGAAGATGGGGGCACAAAGTCTAGTAACCGGAATTTAGCCGCGTCGCCAGCCTGACCGGCAGTCCCGCCGCCATGATCCCGTCCTGCGTGGCCTTGATGTCGTACTCCACCCTTTGGAGGCGGAACATGCCGGCGTCGGTATCATAGACCCCGTAGGCAGCCCGGAAGTCGCCGTCACGCGGCTGACCGACCGACCCCGGATTGATGATCATCCGTTTCTCAGCTAAAACCAGTCCCACGCCCGGCTGGAGACCGATGGGCTTGACACCTCCATCGTCGTTGCGAAACGCCACTGGGATATGGGAGTGGCCCACCAGGCAGAATTTGAAGGCGTAGAGATCGAAGTTCTTTTCCGCGATGCCAGCGGAAATCAGGTACTCCAGCAGCGGGTCGGCAGGACTGCCGTGGACGAGGAGGAACTGCTCGTACTCCAGCGTCAGCGGCAGCCGCGCCAGGTAGTCCTTCTGGGCCGGCGTCAACTGCCCGGCCGTCCATTGCAGGGCATCCGCTGCGGCCGGGTTGAAGTAGGCCGTATCCAGTTTGCCGACGGCCCCGCGGTCATGGTTGCCGGCGATGACGACGTTGCTCAATGACCTCACGATCTCGATACATCCGCCCGGCTCCGGCCCGTACCCCACGATGTCCCCGAGGCACCAGAGCATATCGATGCCGCCGTGCGCCCGGGCGTCTTCCAGCACCGCCTGCAGCGCGGCCAGGTTGCCGTGGATATCGGCGATGATGATAATTCTCATATTGTTCACTAATATAACAAGATTTTTAGGTAATTACCAGCACTTCCGGCTAACTTTTCTTTTCCCCCTCCGTTATACAAGGCAAGAAGACATCAACACGGGGGGACAACATGGTAGACAAATCACTTTCAATCTCGCTCATCATCGTATTCGGGCTGTCCGGCCTGGCGCTGCTGCTCGCTGCCTGGACCATGCCCTTCATGCATGAAGACCGTGTCACGGCCTGCATCGCCGGGGGCGTCGGCATCGGTTTTGCCGCTGTCCGCTGGTTCATGCTCCGGCATGAAATGCACCGGAGAGAACAGGTAACAGTCGAAGTCAGGGAAAACAACCAGTAATTCATAATCAAATTCAAGACGAGGCACCAATCATGAAAAAACTGCTGATAACGCTCTCACTCATCGGGCTCATCGCCACCGCCGGCTGCGCTGCTCCGATCGTCGAAGCCAATAATCCGGAGCCTACCCAGACAACGCAGCCGACCACCACGACGCCGGTAATCTCCGAGCCCGCGACGCCTCCGGAAGACAACATTAATCTCACCGAGGAGGAAGCCCGGCAGCAGGCTTATGACTTCATCACCAATTCGCCCACGTTCGCTTTCGACGGCATGCCGGAGACGCTGGAACTTGTCGATACAATTATCCTGAAATGCGTGGGGTGTTATACTTTCGTATATGAGTTCGATTGCCGCCACGGCGGCTACGGCGACCGCACCGGCCAAATGGTCACCCAGGCCATCACGCATCACCGGGCAGTGATCGATTTCCGCCGCGGAGAACTCACCGGCGCGGTGCTGGATGAGGCTTGGGACATGCAGGCGCAGATGATGATTGCCACCGAGGAAGAAAGCCTGGAACTGGCCCGTGAGTACCTGGAGAAGAGCCCGACATTCACCTTCGACGGCATCGAGGGGAGTATTAGATACGTGGAAACCCGGGACACGTTCGGGTTCTATAGCTGGGGCTTCGTCTTCGAGTTCGATTGCGGTAACGCCGGCTACGGGGACCGCTCCGATCAGATGGTCGCCACCGTGATGACGCACCATACGGCTGAGATCAACGTGTCGGGAGGCGAGATTACCGGCGGCGTTATCGACGGTAAATGGGACATGGAAACCCAGCAGACCGTTCCGACCGCTTCACCTCACGTCTCTACCGCCACGGCGCCGTAAAGGACTAGAATTATGAAGAAGATACTTGCAGCTTTAACTCTTACCGGCTTGATCGTACTGGCAGGCTGTGGTCCGCAGACAACTCCAACAACCACAACGACGGCAACCACCACGCCGACGACCCCGGCCGCTACCACGACCAACCCGTCTGAAATGCATGCCGCACTGGTTGAAGGGAATACGGATTTCGCCTTCGACCTTTACCGGCAGCTCAAGGATGAGGAAGGCAATCTCTTCCTCTCCCCGTACAGCCTTTCCTCGGCGCTGGCGATGGCATACGCCGGGGCGCGGGGGACAACCGAATCCCAGATGGCGGAAGCGCTGAGCTTTAACCTGGCGCAGACAGACCTGCACTCAGCGTTCGGATGGCTCCGGGAAGAACTGGCTTCCCGCCCGGCAAACCCCAACGCCGAAGAGCCGGAAGCCCTTTTCCGTCTTCACATCGTGAACGATATCTGGGGGCAGGAAGACTATCCCTACCTGGCGCAATACCTTGAAACGCTGGAACAGTACTACGGCGCCGGCCTGCGGGAGTTGGACTTCGTCCAGCACCCCGAGGAGTCCCGCCTTACCATCAATGACTACATCTCCGACCAGACGGAAGACCGCATCAACGACCTCATCCCGCAGGGCGCCATCACACCAATGACCGCACTCGTGCTGACCAACGCTATCTACTTTAATGCCAATTGGTTGTTCGATTTCCCGGAGAACAACACCGCTCCGGCTGACTTCCACCTGCTCGACGGCGGTACCGGCACCGTGGACATGATGCTGCAGTCAAACACGTTTGGTTACTATGACGGAGACGGCTACCAGGCGCTGGAAATGGTCTACCGGGGCATGAACACATCGATGATTGTGCTGCTGCCGGATGAAGGCGGGTTTACGGATTTTGAAAGCAGCCTGGATACCGCCCTGCTGGCCGATGCCCTGGAAAATCTGAGGTCCGAGCAGGTCGTCCTCAGGTTCCCCCGTTTTTCCTTTGAATCCAATTACAGCATGAATGAACCGCTGAAAGCCCTCGGCATGACAGACGCATTCGGCAATGCCGATTTCTCCGGCATTACCACCGGAGACAGCCTGTTCATCTCGGACGTTTTCCACAAGACGTTCATCGCCGTGGATGAGAAAGGCACCGAAGCCGCCGCGGCTTCCGCGGTGATCATGGCCAAGGGGGCCGCCCTCGAACCGGCTGAAATGACCGTCGACCGCCCGTTCATTTTCCTTATCCGGGACATTCCCACGGGCACGGTCCTTTTCCTCGGGCGGGTACTGGCGCCCTAGGTATGCAGTATCGATAACAAAACTCAACGATATCGAAGACAGGGGCAATAGAAAATGAAAAAGATGGTACCGGCGCTGCTGGGTATATTGGTCATCGCGGTCCTGTTCGCGGGCTGCGGTCCGCAGGCGACGACGACCGCGAGCCCGTCGGCAACGGCGACAACGGCGACAACGACGCCCACGACCACCCCGGTCAACCTCACCCTCGAAGAACAGCGTGCCCTCCTGGCGGAAGGCAACACGGATTTCGCCTTCGACCTTTACCGTCTTCTCAAGGATGAGGACGGCAACTTCTTCTATTCACCGTACAGTATTTCCGCCGTCATGGCCATGGTCTACGCCGGAGCCAACGGCGCCACCGAATCGGAGATACGGAACGCCCTGAGCTTCGACCTGCCGGAACTGTACCTCCACCCGTCTTTCCACTGGCTCCAGGAACAACTGGCGTCACGGTCGGAACCGAGCGGACACCTGGAACCAGATGAAATGTTCAAGCTGCATGTCGTCAACGATGTCTGGGGACAGGAAGACTACAAGTACGTCCGTGACTATCTGGATACCCTGGAGCAAAATTACGGCGCCGGTCTGCGGGAACTGGACTACATCAACGAGCCGGAGAAAGCCCGCCTGACCATCAATGACTACATTTCGGCACAGACGGAAGACCGCATCAACGACCTTATCCCGGCCGGCGCTATCGATCCCATGACCCGGCTGGTCCTGACTAACGCCATCTACTTCAACGCCGCGTGGTACTGGGACTTCTGGGAAGGCAATACCGCCCCGGCTGATTTCACGCTCATCGATGGGTCTACTGTCACCGTCGACATGATGCATCAGACCAACAGCTTCGGTTACAAAGAAGGCGACGGCTACCAGGCGATCGAGATGCTCTACCGGGGCAGCCAGACCTCGATGGTCGTTCTTCTTCCCTCGGAAGGAACTTTCAAGGACATCGAGGACAGTCTGGATACGGCCATGCTGAACGATATCATCGCCGGCCTGGAGCGTCAAAAGGTGGAACTCTCATTTCCGAAATACGAGTTCGAGTCCGAGTTCAACCTGAATGATGCCCTGGCTGACCTCGGCATGCCGCTCGCTTTCACCGGGCAGGCGGACTTCTCCGGCATCACCGAAGCCGATAAGCTCTGGTTATCAGCCGTCGTGCACAAATCGTTCGTAACGGTGGATGAAAAAGGCACCGAGGCTGCCGCGGCAACCGCTGCCATCATGGAGATGAGCGCCGCCATGGACCCTCCCGTCATGACCGTCGACCGCCCGTTCATCTTCCTCATCCGGGACATCCCCACGGGAACGATACTGTTCCTCGGGCGGGTGATGCAACCGTAGCACGGTGTCATTACGAGTCCGGCCTGAGGCGGACGTGGCAATCGCTCACTATGGTAAAGACAGGGATTGCTTCGTTCGCTAAAAGCGAACTCGCAAAGACAGGACTGCCCCTGTTCAGGCCGTATCAGAGGTAAACGCCATGACCTCATCGATGGAGGCGGCATTGCAGAGGAGCATCACCAGCCGGTCCACACCCAGCGCCACGCCGCCGCACTCAGGGAGGTAGTCCAGCGCTTCCATGAAATCGGTGGATATCGGCGGCGCTTTACGGACCTTGCGTATCTCGTCGATGGATTCTCTGAAGCGTTTCTCCTGCTCGGCGCGATCCACCAGTTCGCTGTAGATATTGGCCAGTTCCAGCCCGCCGATGAACACCTCGGCCCGTTCCGCCACCCGTTCGTCCCCCGGTTTGAGGCGGGCCAGCGCGGCCGCGGCGGCCGGATAGTCGATAATCACGGTGGGGCGGTCCGCAGGGAACGAGGGCTGGATTTTTTCAAGAAAATCGGTATCGAACCGCAGGTCGTCGTACTCGTTCACCGGGTCCCACCCGGCCTTGCAGAGATACATTTCCCGTACGGTCGTCCGCGGCCAGGGCTGCGCCAGATCGATGTCCGTACCCTGATAACGCAATTTTTTACTGCGGTTTATCCGATTTGCCAATTCCAAGACGAGGTCTTCCGTGTCCTTGATAATGTCCTCGTAATCGGCGTTGGCGCGGTACCATTCCAGCATGGTGAATTCCGGATTATGAAGGCGGCCGCGCTCTCCGCGGCGGAAGCACCGGCTGAGCTGGAAAATGCGCTCGTACCCAGCGGCCAGGAGGCGTTTCATGTGGAGTTCAGGAGACGTCGCCAGGAACCAGTCACCGCTCTCAACGGGCTCGATGTAAACTTCCGGCGCGATGGCGGGCAGGCGGACCGGCGTTTCCACTTCCAGGAAGTCCCGTTCCCGGAAAAACGTGCGTATGCCGTCCATGATCAGGGCGCGTTTCCGCAGGTTGTCTTTCAGACGGACGAGCCGGTCCCGATCAACTCCCATCTACTTCTTCGTAGAGACCCGCTCGACGTAGGTGCCGGTACGGGTATCCACGCGGATGGTATCGCCTTCCTTGATGAACTGCGGCGTCTCGATGGTATACCCGGTCTCCAGGACGGATGACTTGCTCTGGGGAGATATCGTGGCGCCCTTGCTGGAAACTTCGGCCTCGACGACTTTAAGTTCCACGGTATTCGGCAGCGTCATGTCGATGACTTCTTCGTCACGCATCTGCATGGTGACGGTCATGCCTTCCAGGAGGAAATTCTTCCTGTCCCCGACCAGGTCTTCCGGCACGTAGACCTGCTCGAAGGTTTTTCCGTCCATGAACACGTAATGATCACCGTCGTGGTAGAGGTACTGTTTGTCCTGGCTGGACATGGTAGCCGCTTCGACGCTGTCCCCGGAGCGGTAGGTACGTTCGATGACCTTGCCGTCCTTAAGGTTTCTCATCTTCAGCCGGTAGACGGACCTGCCCTTGCCCGGCTTCATGAATTCGGCGTCTTCGACCACGTAGAGGGCGCCATCTATGATCAGTTTCGTGTTCTTGTGGACATCGGAAATTTCCATGGACACTCCTTATAACAGCAGTAAAGGCATGCCGGCCGTAAAGTAACTACGAAATATCTTCTATATATCATAGCACCTCCTGCCCTGCCTGAGAATGCCTGCAAGTACCATTCCCGGGTTTCCTCCGCGGGCAAGCTGCCCGAACTGCCCTGTAAAGAAGGCGGGTCCAAGTCCATCCCGGCAGCAGCCGGGATCTAGAGAAGGTTGTCATAGGACATGCGTGGATCCCGTTTTTCAACGGGATGCATCCTTGGTGACAACAGATCGACCTCTGCAACAGCATGACAGGCTTGGTCTATTTACTTCCGCGTTCCGTACCGGAAAGCTAACCGGATTTTCGCGTCCTCAGTGTTCGTAGTGACCTCACGTACGAATGATGCTATAATGAACCCATGAAGGTAACTGAACTCGGGGAATTCGGACTGATCGACCTGGTCCAGCACATGATCGCCGGGTTCGCTAAAAAGCAGCCGCCGGACCCCCGGCTCCTCATCGGCCTCGGTGATGACGCCGCCGCCTGGCGCGTTCCGGACAAGATCCAGCTTGCCACCGTCGATACGATGGTGGAGAACGTCCACTTTACCCTCGATACGATATCCTTCCGCCAACTCGGCTGGAAAGCCCTGGCCATGAACATCAGCGATATCGCCGCCATGGCCGGTGTGCCGGACTATGCCCTTATCGCCCTGACGCTGCCGGACAGCATCGAGGTGGACGAGGTCAAGGATTTTTACCAGGGCATGCTGGACCTCTGCGGCACGTTCGGCATGACCATAGCGGGAGGCAACATCAGTCGCGCCCCGCTCTTTTCCGTCTCCGTTACCGTTCTCGGTTCTGCGCGTGAAGATATCCTGCTCAAGCGCTCAGCCGCCCGGCCGGGCGACGCCATTGCCGTGACCGGTTTCCCCGGCGACGGCGCCGCCGGCCTGGAAATACTCATGAAAAAGCTGTCCTTCTCTCAAGAGGTCACCGCACGACTCCACCGGGCTTTCCTGACCCCTTTCCCGCGTGTCGTAGAAGCCCAGGCCCTTGTCAAGAACGGCATCAAGGCCGCCATCGACATCAGCGACGGACTTGTATCAGACCTCGAACACATCTGCAAGGCCAGCCGCGTGGGCGCCCGTATTAACGTGGATTCCCTGCCAGTCAGTCCAGAGGCCAGCGGAGCCTTCGGCGAGCATGCCCGGGAACTGGCAATCTCCGGCGGCGAGGCCTATGAACTCCTGTTCACCGGCTCTTTAAAAAGCATTCAGAAGGCAGCCGGGGACATCACCCTGCCCGTCACGATCATCGGAGAGATAACAGAGGACAATCCCGACGAAGTCAAACTCGTTGACAGCAGCGGAAATCCGGTGGAACTCAAGACCCGCGGCTGGCGACATTTCTAATACTCAATGGAGTCCTCTCATGGTTGAACTGCCCAAAGTCACCCTCGATACCGACTTGAAGGAAGGCTGTTGCTTCGGGTGCGGCGTCAACAACCCCATCGGGCTGAAGCTCAAGTTCCGTGAGGAAGCCGAGGGCATCAGCGCCGACTACACGCCGGACAAAAACTTCCAGGGCTGGCCCGGACTCCTTCACGGCGGCATTACCGCCACGCTCCTCGATGAAGCCATGAGCACCGTCGCCTACCGGACCGGCAACACCTGCCTGACGGCCGTCTCCACCATCCGCATCCGCCAGCCCATCCCCGTGGACGCATCCCTCGTGGTCTACGCGCGGGTTACGCGGCAGCGCAGCCGCCTCATCGAGACGGACGGCAAGGTCTGCCTCAAGGACGGCACGGTGGTCGCGGAAGCTACCGCCAAGCAGTTCATCGTGGAGAACCGCGCCGCGCAGGGCGATGTGGTCCGGGAAAAGAAAGACCATGTCTAGCTTCTGCCTGGAAGCCGTCATCTGGGACATGGACGGCGTCATCGCCGATACCGCGGACTACCATTACACCGCCTGGAGAGACATCTTCG
Organism: uncultured Dehalococcoidaceae bacterium; assembly: GCA_964595455.1. Lineage (GTDB taxonomy): Bacteria > Chloroflexota > Dehalococcoidia > Dehalococcoidales > RBG-16-60-22 > DAOUEG01. The sequence goes on along the minus strand of CAZQQL010000003.1, from coordinate 8,761 downwards.
CAGAGCATGGCGTACAGTTTACCAGGGAAGACTTCATGCAGTTCTTCGGGCGGCGGCACGATACCATCATCCGGTTCGGGCTGGGAGAGGTCTCCCCGGAACAGTTCGAGGCAATCACGGAGCGCAAGCAGCGCCTTTACCGCAAAATCGTGAGTGAAAACGTCGTCGCGCTGCCCGGGGCCATCGAACTTATCCGATCTCTCAACAAACACCATATCAAGATTGCCATCGCGTCTTCCGCGCCGATGGACAATATCACCGTCATCACCGACCCCCTCGGCATCACCGACTGCTTTCAGGCCATCGTCTCCGGGCTGGAAGTGCCGGAAAGCAAGCCGGACCCTGCTATCTTTCTGCTGGCAGCGGAACGGCTGGGAGCCAGGCCGGAGAACTGCGTCGTCATGGAAGATGCTGTCGCCGGGGTGGCGGGCGCGAAAAAGGCCGGGATGAAATGCGTCGCGGTGACCAACAGCCACCCGGCAGCATCGCTCGGCGACGCGGACATCATCGTGGATTCATTAACGGAAATAAGCATCGAACGCCTGCAGGGGCTGTTCGGCTAAAACGATACAGGAGATATAAATGGAAAGGTCACTCGTTCTCGTCAAACCGGATGCTATGGAGCGCGACCTGGCAGGCGCCATCCTCGCACGGCTCCAGGCGGAAGGTCTCAAACTCACCGCCCTCCGCATGCTGCACATGGACAAAGCCCTGGCGGAGCGCCACTACGCCGTTCACAAGGACAAGCCGTTCTTCAAGGACCTGGTCGAATATATCACGTCCACGCCCATCGTGGCGGCCGTGTTCCAGGGCGAGAACGCCATCGCCCGCATCCGCAAGGTCATGGGCGCGACCAACCCGGAAAAAGCGGACCCCGGCACGATACGGAAGGACTACGGCCTGGACGTACAACGCAATTCGACGCACGCGTCCGATTCGCCGGAGAATGCGGAGATCGAGATAGCGATCTACTTCAAGAAAAACGAGATCTTCGGGTAATTACTGCATCCGGATGACCGGGACGCCGTCGTTCCAGAGTCCGTCCAGGTTGTAGTAATCCCGTTCTTCCCGGCCGAAGATATGAATGACCACATCGCCGTAATCGAGCAGGAGCCAGCCAGAGTCGGGTTCGCCTTCTTCATGGTGAGGCCTGATTCCGGCCTCCTTAAGGACCTTTCTCGTTTCTTCCAGGATGGTGCGGAGCTGTCGCTCACTGTCCCCGGTCACGATGACGAAGTAATCCGTGAAACTGCAGATTTCGCGAACGTCCAGGAGGACGATGTTGGAGGCCTGCTTATCAGACGCGGCGTCCACGGCTTTTCTGGCGATATCGAACGATTCCAGGGTTTTTCCTTGCGTCGCAGTCATACAAACAGTATACCATAGCCGTATGACCCTCGTCAGAAGACTTGGATTGTAGCGTTGGGAAGTGTTAGAATGCAGGCATCATTTGAAGACGGTGTGTGTTATAGTGAAAAAGAAAACTCTAGATTTAGCCAACCTATTTAAAGAGGCCAAAGCATTCTCTATCAAAGAAAGTACCCACAATGAACCTGCTTTGTATGGAGTTACAGATGGTAAAGCTGTTGGGACATACCTTGAGCACAAATTCACCGCTCACCTATTGGAGAAATACAATTTTCCACCGGGGAATTCAGCGCTTGGAATTGACATCCCTCATATTGAAGTGGATATCAAGGTCACCAGTATGAAACAACCTCAATCATCTTGCCCATTCAAATCCGCAAGACAAAAGATATTCGGCTTAGGCTATTCGCTCTTATTATTTGTTTATGAAAAATCCGATGACCATACTCAACAAACCGGTTGCTTGAATATTCTGCACACGATCTTCGTTGAAAAGGAAAAAACGGCTGATTTTCAGACGACAACAGGCATCTTACAAATTCTACAGAATGAAGGAACTTCTGAAGATCTGATGGCATTTATGGAAGACAGACTATTGCCCTGTGATGAGATAGAGCGACAAGCTATTGCAGAAGAACTTATTATAGAGCCGCCTGAATTAGGTTACCTGACCATCTCCAATGCACTCCAATGGAGGCTACAATATAGTAGGGTCATAAAACTTGCTGATACTACCAAAGGTATTGTCAGAGTGAATTAGTCCTGTGAAAAACAAATACAAACACAAAGAGTATGGGGATTTTCAAACCCCTTATAAGTTAGCGACCACCGCTTTGAGTGTCTTAGAGGCAACCAATTTCAGACCTGCTTGTATAATTGAACCCACTTGTGGTAAAGGCTCATTTCTACTCGCAGCAGCCGCTTTGTTCCCGGAAGCTCATTTACTTGGAATGGATATTTCTACCCAGTATCTAGTTGCATTACAATCTTCAATCAATCAAATGAGTTTAGAGCAAAGAACTGAACTAATGCAAGGGAACTTTTTTGAACTAGACTGGGCGGGGATCATAAACGACATCGAAGAACCCGTATTGATCACGGGAAACCCACCGTGGGTGACGAGTTCTAATCTAGGAACGATACAAAGCAATAATCTACCGCAGAAAAGCAATTTTCAAAAACAAAAAGGTTATGACGCCATTACTGGTAAAAGTAATTTTGACATTTCAGAGTGGATGCTAATCAAATATCTGGATTGGATGAAAAATAAACGTGGAGCCATAGCAATACTCTGCAAGTTTTCAGTCGCAAAAAAGGTATTGTTATATGCCCATAAAAACGGAATCTCATTGAGTGGATCCAACATCTACCTATTTGACGCAAAACGGTATTTCGACGTGTCAGTAGAAGCTTGCTTCTTTATTACTCACTTTCAGCCAAATATCACGTCATATGAATGTAACGTATATACTAGTTTGGATTCCATAAACCCAATTAGTATCATTACCTGCAAGAACGGCTTACTGATCTCAGACAACACTAAATACACCAAATGGCAACACTTATTTAACCCGAATAACGTCTATCAATGGCGATCTGGCATTAAGCATGACTGCTCGAAAATAATGGAACTCGAGCGTATGGGAAACGAATACAAAAACACTCTGAATGAAGTGGTTTCCCTTGAAGAAACCTATCTTTATCCTCTATTAAAAAGCTCGGATATTAGCAACGGTAAACCTCGGTACGGTAGTAAATTCGTGATAGTGACCCAGGAATATATTGGACAAGATACTGAAAGAATCAAGAATAATGCTCAGGCAACTTGGAACTATCTTGAAGCTCATAAAGAAGCCTTTAGTAAACGCTCAAGTTCAATATACAAAAATAAACCGAAATACTCGATTTTCGGTGTTGGTCCATACTCATTTGCTCCTTGGAAGGTAGCGATTTCAGGGTTTTATAAGAAGCTCGGTTTTAAGGTAATTGAACCCTTCGAGAATAAACCAGTTTTTGTTGACGATACAGTGTACTTTATCCCCTGTAATTCCGTTGAAGAGGCTGAATTTGTCGCAGACTTACTTAACTCAGAACCTGCTCGTGAGTATTATGAATCGATGATATTTTGGTCAGACAAACGTCCAATTACTTTAGACTTACTGAAGAGACTTAGTCTACATGAACTAAGCAAAGAATTAAACCTTACGGAACAGTATGTGCACTATGCGGCCGAGCGTTTAAAAAATAAAGAGCAGTTAGCTCTTACCCTCTTTTAAGTTACGAATGGTCTAATGATAGATTTTACAACCATCGATGAATACATCGCACAGCAGCCGGAGGATGTGAGAGGCATCCTCGAGAAAGTGCGCGCGGTCATCAAGCAGACGGCGCCCGGAGCTGCCGAGACCATCAGCTACGGCATGCCGACCTTCAAGGCTAAGGGCAAGAACCTGGTACATTTCGCAGCTTTTCCGCACCATATAGGGTTTTACCCGGACCCGTCCGGCATAACGGCTTTTCAAGCGGAACTGTCTTCTTTTCAGACGTCCAAGGGGGCCGTCCAGTTCCCCCTGGACAAGCCCATTCCATACGAGCTTATCGAGAAGATAACCCAATTCAGAATTGACGAAGTATCGAACACAAAGAAATCAGGAGAGACAGATTCATGAACGAGAGTTTGCTGGCACGGCTCGACCCGGAACTCAAAGGCCCGATCACGAACATGCTGAACATGCCGATGGGCATCAACTTCGACGATATTCCGAAGTCGAGAGAAGGCGCCAAGCGAATGGCCGCCGCGACGAAGGGGATGATACCGATCATTCCCGGCGTGAAGGTGGAAGACCGCAGCGTACCGGGCCCGGAAGGCGCTCCTCAGGTACCGGTGAGGATCTATCGCCCGGAGAAGAGTACCGGAGTCCTGCCGGCGCTGCTCTGGATACACGGCGGCGGGTACATCATGGGCGACCTGGAGCAGGACGATAACCCGACCCGCCAGTTAACGCTTACTGTGAACTGCCTGACCGTGGCCGTCGATTACCGTCTGGCTCCTGAGAACCCGTTCCCGGCCCCGGTGGAGGACTGCTATGCCGCCCTCAAGTGGCTGGCGAAGAACGCCCGCGAGTTGGGCGCTGACGGCGCGCGGATAGCCATCGGCGGGGGGAGTGCGGGGGGCGGCCTGGCCGCTGGCCTGGCCCTGCTGGCCCGCGATCGCGGCGAGGTGGATGTTCTGCACCAGTTCCTCATCTACCCGATGATCGACGACCGCACCACGGAACCGGCCAGTGAGACCGTACCGGACACCCTGTTCTGGACAAGGAACAGCAACCTGGTTGGCTGGCGCTGCTATCTTGGTTGCGACCCCGCCGGCGAGGGCGTTTCCTGCTACGCGGCGGCCTCAAGGGCGGAATCGCTGGCGGGGCTGCCGCCGGCGTACATCGCCGTGGGCGACCTGGACCTCTTTTCGGAAGAGAACGTTGAGTACGCGAGGCGCCTCATCCACGCGGGTGTTTCCACGGAGCTGCATGTGTATCCCGGCGGGCCGCACGCCTTCGATATGATGGCGCCGCAGGCAGACATTTCCAAGCGTTTCACCGGGGACTTCCACCGGGCTTTAAGGCGGGCATTGTGGGGGATCGAGGGTTGAGGAATAACTCACAAACATAGGGTCCGCTCTGCCCTATAATCCTTCGTACCGACACGTCGGGACATCAGGATGACAACTGCACATTTTTCATGGCCGGAACAGGTCTTCGTGCCAGGAGGGTCTGTTTTTGGCACAAAGTCTCCTTCTGTTCTTCTTAAGGTCTTCCCCGAAGCTGCGGTGTTTCTCTATTCAGTTGTTAAGGTCCCAAGGACCATCGCCGTTCCTTATCGCCACCGGAGAAGACCCACGCATAAAGCGGTCCTCACCGTACATTCCGTTATCCGGCGTTCCGTCTTACATGGCGGAGGTCCCGGATAAACGCGATCCCGTTCCCTACGGTCAGCCGGGATAACGGGACAGGCGCTTTCCACCCGTTGTACTCGGTCTCTGCCGGAGCGGAACCCCGTATCACGGACCCGAAATCCAGCTTCAGACGGTGGCGGAAGGAGGTCGGGATATCCTTCAGTGATTGAATAATAGTACACATGTTCTTATATTGTCAAGGGTGTTTTGTCACTTTTTTGGGGAAGTCAAAATTCAGAAGTCAAAGGTCAAAAGTACAAGTCAAAAAGAAAAAGCGGGTGCACGGTTGAAAATGGCTGGTTGGCGGATTTTCTTTTTGGGTTTACTATTTTCGGCGGACTCTTAGTCCGCCTTACGAACTATGGCCGTGAAGGTTCTGAGATTATTTCGGGGGTTTTTGCAGACGGTCCCTTACAGGACGTAGGCTCATGACTGGATAATTGGTGGGTAAAATGGGGAAAACGGGATTTAACCACCCTACATTTTGGTGATCGGTGAACCCAGAATACTTTTCGCCGGTTGTACCTGGATCCCGTTTTTTAACGGGATGTAGACGCGGCGTATTTGCAGAGGGCCATAGATACCGCCTTGTACGTGAAAACTACGCCCGAGTTGGTTTCAGTTTTCCATCCGTGTATTTGATATAGTCTCCGGCTTTTTACTTTTACGCTGTACCCTGTATACTTGATGTATGCCTACCATACCACTCATCAAAGCGCTTACCGATGCCGGGATCGGCTCGCGGCGGCGGATGGCGGACGCCATAAAGCAGGGAAAAGTCGAAGTGAACGGCGTCATGGCGGAGTCCTTCAACCAGCCGGTGGACCCGGCGCGGGACAAGGTCTACCTGAACGGCCAGCGGCTCAACCTCAAGGCGGAGCAGATCGTCTGCCTCATGATCAACAAGCCGGAGGGGGTCGTTTCCACCGCCGCGGATGAAAAAGGCCGTCCCACGGTGCTGGACCTCCTGCCTGCCAAATACAGGAAATACCGCCTGTTCCCGGTGGGACGGCTGGACATCGATACCACCGGCCTCCTGCTGCTGACCAATGACGGCGATCTCACCTACCGGCTGACGCACCCGAAGTTCGAGCAGGAGAAGGAATACCTCGTCCAGGTGGATGAGAAGCTGAACCACGACGAATTACAGCGACTGGAACGCGGGATACTGCTGGAAGACGGTATGACCGCCCCGGCGGTGGTGAAACGGCTCATCAGCGGCGACTACAACTACCGCATCATCATCCATGAAGGCAAGAAGCGGCAGGTCCGCCGGATGTTCGAGCACATCACCCATCCGGTCAAGGCGCTCAAGCGGGCGCGGATCGGCACGCTGCGCATCGGGGAACTGGAAGAGGGTGAGGTCCGGCCCCTGACCGGGCGCGAACTCAAGGAACTGACGCGGTCCGCCCGGGCCCCGTCCGATAAGAAGACAGGAAAAGCTCAGGCCAAACCGGCGGCCAGGCCCGCCGTGACCCCGGCTTCGAAAGTCCCATACCACCCGTTCGGCAAACCCGCCCGCAAACCGGCGGCACGCACACCGGGAAAACCCGCAAACCGCCCGCCTTATTCTCTGGCGACACCGAATCCACGACCAGGACCGAGAAGAAACGTCAAACCCGGCGTTAGCCCTGCCAGAACGACAGACCATAAGCCTCAAAGCAGGCATTCCTCCCGTCCCGCCGAGCGCCCGCCGAACTTTTCAAAACGCAAGCGCGTCTGATATACTGGACATATCATTTTCCTTTTTACGCTGAAAGATATAAGACTATATACTGGCGCGCCCGTCATCGCGGACGAACCCACCACGGCAGGAGTTAGCATGGACCTCAAATCAGTACTTGAAGAGTCCGCGAGACGCTTCGGAGACAAGACCGCCATCCTCATGGGTGAACAGAGCGTCTCTTTCCGCCAGCTCAACGAAGACGCCAATCGAATAGCCCACGCTCTCCTCAAGCTGGGACTGAAAAAGGGCGACCGCGTGGCCACCATGCAGGGGTCCAATCCGGAGTTCGCGGCCATGTTCTTCGGCATCCTCAAAGCCGGGTGCATCGCGGTGCCGCTCGATTCCCGCTACGTGCCGGACGAACTCGCCAATCTGTTCGCGGACTGTATGCCGCGCGTCCTGGCCATCGAGAAACCCCAGTCCGAAGCCATCCTCCCCTGTTTGGAAAGGTTCCCGTCCGTCGAGCACATCATCACCTTCGAGCCGGATGAGACCGTCCGCTCGATTACCTACCAGGACATCCTCGCCGATAATCCGTCAACCAATCCGGACACCGCCATCGACCCCGCCGATATCTGCATCATCTCGTACACCGGCGGCCCCACCATCCACCCGCACGGCGTCTGCCTTTCCCACGGCCCCGTCTGCGAGGAAGCCAGGTGTTCCGCCGAGACCATCGGCCAGACCGAGGACGATGTCTTCATCCAGTATGCCCTGCCCACCTATCACCAGTTCGGGCTGACCGCCGTCCTGCTGGCGTCTATCGCTACCGGCAACACACTCGTCTCGGTGCCTGGCACCGGCCGTTCCGTGGACACCTTCATGAAGGCTGTGGAGGAATACAAAGGCACCATCTACATGGGCGTGCCTTACATCTATTCGCTGATGGTGAACGTCGCCCGGCGGGAAGGCATCAAGTACGACCTCAGATCGCTGCGGTTCATCGCCAGCGCCGGCGCGCCGCTGGAGCCCGCCGTCATCCGGCTGTACCAGCGGTATTTCAGGCGGACCATCCTGGACATGTACGGGCAGACAGAGTCAATCTGCCAGGCCACGGTCATGCCGCTGGATGGCTCCGGCCCTATCGGCTCGTCCGGTAAACCGATGTCCTGCTGGGAATTGAAGATATTCGATGACGACGATAACGAGATGCCGGCGGGTAAGTCCGGTGAAATCGTCCTGCGCGGCCCCGTCATGACCTGTTTCTGGCAGAAGCCGGAAGCCACCGCCCGGGCCTTAAGAAACGGATGGCTCCACACCGGGGACATGGGATATGTAGATGAAAACGGGTTCCTGTTCATCACGGCCCGCAAGCGCCGCCTGGTCATCCTGAAGGGGCAAAACATCATCCCGGCGGACATCGAGAAAGTCCTGGAAAGCCACCCTTCCGTTATCGAAGCAAAGGTCATGGGCGTACTCGATCTCATCCGCGGTGAAACCCTCCGGGCGCTGGTCCGGCCGGTACCGGGGCAGGTCGTCACCGACCACGAACTGAGGCAGTACTGCCAGGGAAAAATGGCGGACTACAAGCTGCCGCGCGAGATCATCATCGTCGATGAGATGCCGGAAGAAATCCCGAACTGGAAACGACCGCGGGACAAGGAAAAGGACCTTACACCAGAAGGAAAAGACTAGCGTTCCAGATGACGATGGCGCTGTAGATATACACAGCAGATCGGAAGAGCACACGTCTGAACTCCAGTCACCGCTCATTATCT
>CAZQQL010000002.1:0-66617 GCA_964595455.1 uncultured Dehalococcoidaceae bacterium | reverse complement strand
CGATAATGAGCGGTGACTGGAGTTCAGACGTGTGCTCTTCCGATCTGGCTTCACGTACGTAGAGGAAGGGAAGACATGGTCAATCCGAAGATTACAAACGAGAAGATACGAGCCTTCAGGAAGCCTATCGTGCCTTTGGGCACTGCGACCAGGGAAGTACCCTCGACGTCCTTCGCTGACCTGGTGCGAATGATGGCGGAAGGCATCGCGGATGCCCAGTTGGACCTGGACCGGGCCTCCGCGGAAATGCTGGTCGAATTGGCCGAAACCAGGGTCGAACTCGCCAGGAACATCACTGAGACAATCGATGAAAAAGGGAACATCTCCTACGAAACGGGAAAACCCCAGAGCGTGTCCCTACTGGAACTCGGCATGCAGCCTACGTTCTACCAATTCTCGCAGGCGACCGTAGAAGTCGCCATGGACCTCCAGATCGCCGAAGACACCACGGAAAACTCAGAGACCAAAGGACTCAAGACTCTCTTTGCCAACACCAGTAATATCAGGCTGGAACGCAAACTGGGGCGCGACGTAAAAATTGCGTCCAAGCTGACAGCGACGCTCGTCCCGGTACCATCACCGCTGCGGATCGAGCCGAACCGGACGACCATCACGGAATAAAGGGCCGGAAACGGAGAGAACGATGAGCGAACAACCAAAACCTCAAGGCATCGACCTGGAGACCTTTCTGGCCTCGGCCGGCCGGTCATTTACGGACGCGCAGAAAACACTGCTGCCGGGGGCGGGTGTAGCGGTCAACATGATGTTAAGTAACGCTGAACTGGAACTGAAGGCAGCGGTAGGGACCGATGCCGCCGGAAAAATGATCATCAGGCCGATCTCCTCCGAGGACATCGCCCGGGGGGACATCGACCCGGGGCTTATTTCGACCTTCCGCATCAGTTTCGTCAGTTCCATCGGAGAGTTGACCGGCGAGACGACACCGGCTCCGCCCGGGACCGGTGCAGTGCCCGGTGCGAAAATCCCGGACCTGACCGGGATGACAATCCGTGAGGCAACCAACTATCTCACCGCCGCGGGATGGCCGCACGAGATCCGCGCCGCCGGCGCTGAAGACATCGGGAAAGGTGAAAACCGAGGCAAAGTAGTCCGGCAGGAACCCGCCTCCGGAGTCGAAACCAGGAAAACGACCACTTTACGTATCTGGGTAGACCTCGGAAACCTGCCGATCCAGGAGATCGACGGCATCGGTGACAAGATCGGGCAAAACCTGCTGAAAGCCGGTATCCGGACCGTGGGAGAGTTAAGCCTGGCTGATATTACTGAAATCTCCCGGCTTCTCCGCGTCAGCGAGGCCCGCGCCAGAAGCTTCGTGGACATGGCTGGGCTGATGTCCGGTTTAACCATAACGGGCTTGCAGGATGAAGTTGTGGAGTTGCTCGTGAAGGGGGCCGGTATCCGGTCGATCGGACAACTGGCGGAGGCCGACGCCGCCGACCTGTTCCAGGTATGCCGCGATGCTGTTGCCGCGGGCAGGGTAAAGACGCCACGGGACTTCAGCATCACCGTTGAGGACGTGGCGAATTGGATCAGGGCTGCGGCCAAAGCCTAGTTCCGCTCGATTTCATCGAGATATCTGTTTGCGTGCTTGTTGCGCTCAATACTCTCTTTGAGGCGTGACATTGCCGGCCGAATGGTCTAGCGTTCCTTCATTCCAATGTACGTAACAACCCGGATAGACCGGGCCGGCGGTGCGCCCTATAGTCAACGCGGGAGCCGTACCAACGGGAGAAGCGAGCGGTACATGGCTGAGTACGATATCATCGTCATCGGTTCCGGGGCGGCCGGGGAATATGCCGCCAGCTACGCCGCCGGGGACGGGCGGAAGGTGGCGCTCGTGGAAAAAGACCGGGTGGGCGGCTCCTGCGTATTCACCGCCTGCATCCCGACCAAAGCGATGATCGAGGCCGCCCGGGCCTACAAAGCGGCGAGAAGGGCCGATCATTACGGGCTGCCAGCGCTGCGGGAGGCGGTGGACTATGCGCAGGTCAAGGCGTACAAAGACCGCCTCATCGGCGGGATCGGGACCGGGCGCGACGAGCGGATGGAAAAGCGCGGCGTCGAGGTGATCAAGGGAACGGCCAGGTTTCTTTCCCCGCACGAACTGGAGGTCGGCGACGTCCGTTTCGAGACCAGGAACGTCATCATCGCCACCGGCTCCAAGCCGGCGGTCCCGCCTGTGCCCGGACTGCAGGACGCCGGGTACCTCACCAATGCCTCGGCACTGGAACTCGACCACGTTCCGGAGCGGCTGGCGGTCATCGGCGGCGGGCCGGTGGGTGTGGAATTCACACAGATCTTCTCCGCCTTCGGCGCTGCTGTCCACATCATCGAAATGGGCGACCGCATCGTGAGCGGCGAGGACAAGGACATTTCTAACTACCTGACGGATCAATTCGGCAAACAGGGCATCACCATCAGCACCGGCGTCAAGCTGACAAAGGTGGAACGGTCCGGCTCCGGGCAGGTCCTCACCCTGGAAGATCAGGATGGCCGGGTACAGGCGCTGGAATGCACCGCCATCCTTCTGGCGGCCGGGCGAAAGCCGGTCACGAAAGACCTTGACCTGGAGGCGGCCGGCGTGAAAACGTACCGCAAAGGCATCGAGGTCGATGCCGGCCTGCGCACCAATGTCCCCCACATCTGGGCGGCCGGAGATGTCAACGGGACTTCCTACTTCACCTACGTCGCCAACGCACAGGGAGAGATCGCCGCGCTCAATGCCGCCAACGGCAAGCGGCACGAACTGCGGTATGACATCCTGCCCCGGGCCACGTTCTGCGACCCCGAGATAGGGAGCGTGGGCATGACCGAGGCGCAGGCGAGGGAGCAAGGCTTTGAGACGGCGACGGGACGGTTCGACAACGCGGACCTGACGCGCCCGATCATCACCGGCGATACCGGCGGGTTCATCAAGATTGTCGCTGAAGCAAGCTCGGGGCGGATACTCGGCGGACATATCATCGGGGCAGACGCCTCAGTCCTTATCCATGAAATCGCCGCGGCGATGAAGGCTAACCTGACGGCGGCGGACATCGGGGACGTGCTCCACGCCTACCCGACGCTTTCAGAAGGAGTGCGGTACGCCTGCGAGGCGGTAGGGTAGCTAGAGTAAAGATTAGAGATCTGAAACCCGAAAAAGGTCCCTGATTTCTGATTTTTGTTTTTGCTCTTTGGTCTTTTTTCCTAGTCTCTGCCGAAATGCCGCTCGATGTAGTCACGGCCGAGCTTGATCATGGTGGGGCGGCCGTGGGGACAGGTATGGGGATTGGCGGCGGATTCGAGCTGGCGGACCAGTTCCCGCATCTCTTCCATAGATAATGTCTGGCCGCTGCGAACAGCGTTATGGCAGGCGATGGAGGCAATGGCCTTTTCCTCCCAGCGGTTCTTTGGTTCGCCGCTGAGTTCGTCGAGGAGCTCCCGAAGGGCGTCCCGCCAGCTTTCGGCCAGGTGGGCGGGCACCGCCCGGACCAGGTAGGCGCGTTCCCCGAACGGCTCCAGGCGGAAACCGAGTTCAGCCAGCGTCCCGGAAACGGAGTCCAGGACGGCCTGCTGCCGGGGCGTCACTTCCAGCGTACCCGGCTCCAGCAGGCCCTGGATGTCCGGTTGTCTGGCGGCGCGCTGAGCGGTAATCCGGTCATAGCGAATGCGTTCGTGGGCGGCGTGCTGGTCGATGAGGTACACGCCGTCCGGCCCCTCGGCGACGATGTAGGCGCTCATCACCTGCCCGATGACCCGCAGGGCCGGCAGCGCGGCGATGAACGGGACGGCTTCGTGAGACTGTTCCGGGGATAAGTGACGGGACAGGACGAACGACGGTTGCGATGCCTGAGGGTCCCGGAGGGCGGTAAACGGCGCCGGCGCTTCTTCGATGCCCGGCGCGGCCATCTGCCCGGTCAATGCCCGGCGTACCGCCTGCTGGACGGCCCGGAAGACGTCCGCTTCGTGGCGGAACTTGACTTCGCTCTTGGCGGGATGGATGTTGACGTCTACTTCCGCGGGCGGGACGGTAATGTTGAGGACCGCCACGGGATGGCGGCCGGTCATGAGGAGGCCCTGGTAGGCTTCCTCCACGGCGAAGGACAGGGTACGGCTGGTGACCCAGCGGCGGTTGACGAAAAAGCTGAGGTAGCCGCGCCCGGTCCGCGTAACATCCGGCGCTCCGGCCAGCCCCCTGACGTTGACAAGGTTTTCCCCGTCCCCGGCCCGCCAGACGCTGGAGATATTCTCTACGGGGAGCATGCGGGCGGCGGTCTTCGTGTCATAGACCTCGGCAACGACGTCCGGGAGCTGTCCGCGGCCGGAGGTCCGAAGGTGCTCCCTGCCTTCTGTCGTCAGGGAAAAGGCGACTTCCGGCCAGGCGAGGGCGTAACTGGTGACGACCGTGGCGATGTGGCCGTTCTCGGTAGCGGGAGATTTGAGGAACTTGAGACGGGCGGGCACCGTGCGAAAAAGGTTGCGGACGGTGATGGTGGTGCCGCGGGAACGGGCGCGGTCTTCCCGCCGGACGATGGTCCCGGCCTCGAGGAAAAGGACGGCGCCGTGGGCTTCCCCGTCCGCCTGGGTCACCAGTTCCATGTCCGCCACGGCGGCGATGCTGGGGAGCGCCTCGCCGCGAAAACCGAGGCTCTGGATATCGAAGAGGTCATCCGAAGTGCGTATCTTGCTGGTGGCGTGGCGTTCGAAGGCAACGGCGACTTCCTCCGCGGGAATGCCGGAGCCGTTATCGGCTATCCGGATGAGGTCACAGCCGCCGCCCTTGATCTCTATAGCAATGCGCGTGGCGCCGGCGTCCAGGGCGTTCTCCACGAGTTCCTTGACCACTGAGGCAGGCCTTTCAACAACCTCCCCGGCGGCGATGCGGTCTACGGTGTGGCGGTCCAGTACCCTGATCATTGCGGACATTTTACACGGTTCCGTGTAGGTTGTCAAGTTACATCAAAGGCCAAGAGTCAGAAGTTAAAAATTCCGTGCCGAGTGTGTCATTCACCCTCATCCCTGCCCTTCTCCCATCGAGGGAGAAGGGAGAGTTCCTGCAATCCCCATCCTGAAGTTGCCGGGCATAGATAGAGCGGCCCCTCACCAGATCGGTAAAAGAGACCGGGTAGGACCGGCGTCCAGGCCGGGGCACGGGCAGACGCTCGCGCTGCTGTTATAGCTTAGAGCGGCAATAGAAAGCAGGCCCGGTTTACGACTTGGCTTGTCTGCTTATCAGACCTCACCCCTATGTCCCCTCTCCGTGGTACGGCGAGGGGATTGCCGGCTGCTAACCGGGGCTGATAAAAGATAGGCCAAATGCGGCTGGTGGGCCGGCTGGTCGCGGGCACGATGCCCGCACTACCGGTTTCGGGAAAGCGAAAGACACTTCATTTCCAATTGGATCATCGGTCCGGGCAGTTTTAACCTTTGACTTTACTATCCGCCATTGATTTTTTCAATTTTAGCGAAGCTGAGAAGGAGGCGTTTGAGGCCGGCGCGGTCGAAGGCGACAGTAACCTCGGCGTCACTCTTGACCTTGCGGTAACTGATGACGATGCCTTCGCCGAAGCTCTCGTGGGTCACGTGGTCGCCGGCCTTGAATTCCGCCGGGGCGTCCGGCTGGGTCGCCGCCGTGACGCGTTCCGCCTCATGGGCCTTGGCGGTGTTCGGGGCAATCTCTTCTTCCCAGATGCTGCCGGTGCTCAGCAGTTGTTTCGGGATGTCTTCCAGGAAACGGGACATCTTGTTGACCGCGCTCATGCCCATGAGCTGGCGGCGGAACGCCCTAACGAGGTAAACGCGCTGACGGGCGCGGGTGATGCCCACATAGCAGAGACGGCGCTCTTCTTCAAGCTGCTCGGGGTCGTCGATGGAGCGGAAATGGGGCAGGATGCCTTCCTCCATGCCGGTGATAAAGACCACCGGGAACTCCAGGCCCTTGGCCTGGTGGAGGGTGATGAGAGTCACGGAGTCATTGCCGGTCTCGAACCCGTCCAGGTCCGAAACGAGCGAAACGTTCTCCAGGAAGGCGGACAGGCCTTCGCCGGGGGGCAGATCTGCATACTGCTGGGCAACACCGCGTAATTCGAGGACGTTCTCCCAGCGCTCATCGCCACCCTCCAGTTCCGCGAGGAATCGTTTATATCCGGAGTTCTCGACGATGAGGTCGAAGAGTTCCAGGGAGTTGAGTTCGCGGCTCTTTTCGATAAAATTTTCGAGCATGGCGGCGAACGCGGTCAGCACCTTCAGTGTCCGGGTGCTCAGCGGCACTTCGACGGAGGCGTCCCGCAGCAGGGTCATCTGTCGCAGCCCCTCGTATTCCGGTAACGCCTGCGTCCGCGCCCAGTTGGTCAGCTCGTCCAGGCTCTTCTGGCCGATGCCGCGCTGGGGAACATTGATGATACGCATCAGTGAAATGGAATCAAGCGGGTTCTGGATGAGCCGGAGGTAGGCGATGAGGTCCTTGACTTCGCGGCGTTCGTAGAACCGGGTCCCGGCCACGAGCTTGTACGGCAGTCCGTAGCGGATGAAGGACTCTTCCAGGACGCGGGACTGGGCATTGGTGCGGTACATGACGGCGATATCGCCGGGACGGTATTCACCGTTCCGGGTGAGTTTGTCCACCTCGGTGACGATAAAGTGGGCTTCTTCCTGCTCGTTGTAGGTCTCGATGAGGATCGGGGGCCGCCCTTTCTCATTCTCCGTCCAGAGGCCCTTGGCCTTGCGGTTGCGGCTGGCTTCGATGACGCAGGAGGCCACTTCCAGGATGGCGCCGGTGGAGCGGTAGTTCTGTTCGAGGAGGATGACCTGAGCGTCCGGAAAGTCTTTTTCAAAATTGAGGATATTACGGATATCCGCCGCCCGCCAGGAATAAATGGACTGGTCCGGGTCTCCGACGACGCAGATATTGCGGTATTTGGCGGCAAGGAGCTTGACGAGTTCGTACTGGACCAGGTTGGTGTCCTGGAACTCGTCCACCTGGATGTGCTGGTAGCGTTTCTGGTAGCGCTCCAGGACCTCCGGGTGCTGGCGGAACAGGTAGACGGTCTTGAGGAGGAGATCGTCGAAGTCCAGCGCGCTGCTCTCGTTCAAGAGCTTTTCATACCGTTCGTAGACCCGGGCAACAATCTCTTCGAAATAGGAGCGGCCGTGGAGGAGGTACTCTGAGGGCGGTATCATCTGGCTCTTGGCGTTGGAGATGTTGGACTGGATGGTGCGGGGCGGGAACTGCTTGGGGTCGAGGTTGAGTTCCTGGAGGGCTCGTTTCAGGAGGGACATCTGGTCGTCGTCATCATATATGGTAAAACGCTTGTCGATGCCGAGCACTTCACCTTCCGTTCGGAGTATCCGGGCGCAGATGGAATGGAAGGTGCCGAGCGTCAACTGGTCAACGGAGGTCGATACAAGACCGGCCAGACGTTCTTCCATCTCCCGGGCGGCCTTGTTGGTGAAGGTGACAGCCAGAATACGGCGCGGGTTTATCCCGACCACGCGGACCAGGTACGCGATGCGGTGGGTGATGACCCGGGTCTTGCCGCTCCCGGGCCCGGCCAGGATGAGAACGGGACCATTGATCGCTTCGACGGCCTGCTTCTGTGCGGGATTCAAGCCCGCGAGGATTTCCATATATCTTGATTATAACATCCGGCATGGGCGTGAGGTCAAAGCCGGGGGGCCTCCTGTAGATTTGTATTATTACCGGTTTGTTTACAAAACCGGTGTTCGTGTTTATGGCCTGTTTATTTTGACTAAAGTACTATGACATTACGTAAGTACTGCATAACGAATAGTCAAGAGGTCATGGATATGAAAACAGCAACAGCAATACCAATGCAGCAATGGTTCAGGAACGGACTCGGGGTGGGTCAGCGGCGCATCCAGGTGGAAGAGATCAATCATCCGGAACGCCCGCTGGAGATCAGACGCTTCGTGCGGCGGCTCCGGGAAACCCGGCAATTCACGTTTACCGCTGACTTCGTCCGCTAATTCATAGTCCAACCATTATTCAAACCGTATCTAGAGGGGTCCGGACCGGACCCCTTCTCTTTTTTCAGGCGCATGCGGCTGTCATGCGCGCCCGCACGTTACCGGAATGCCACAGTGAAAAGGATGACAGAGGAGAGTAACTAGGACTTTTCCGGGGAGAAAACGGTATCCGCTGTCCGTAAGGCCAGCGCGTAGCGGGGTTCAGGGTTCGGCGGCGGGCAGCAGATGAGTGCAGGCGCAGCTGCAGGCCGGGACATCCGGCGAGAAACCAGGAACGCTCTCAGTTTCTTGAAGCCGAATACAAGGCATGAGATGGCCACGATAGTGCCGATGGGAAGAAACACCATCTGCATCTGGTCGAGACCGCTCTTGCCGCCGAGCATGCCGAAGAGGATGTAAGCCGCGTCCCAGAGAACGCTGAAGATGGCAATGCCGAGCAGCAGCTTGGTCCGCTGGCGCTTGGCGCCGAGGAAGATAGTGATAGGCCAGCGCAATCCGATAAAACGACCGCCGGCAACGGTGAGGGGCGAGAGCTGAAACCGGCGCCCAAACAGCTTGATGCCGCCACTTTCCGTAACTGCATCGCTGTTGGTCCGTCTCGCGGCCCAGTGCACGGACCTCTCAACAACGCCGGCGAAACGCTGGAGAGGGGCCCAGCGGGCAATCAGCGCATTCCCCTTTGACTTGAAGAAACGGAACAGGGGAACGCCGATGAACTTACGTCCGTACCAGGCAAGGTAGAAAACGATCACGCCCCCGAGGAGGCGGCCCACCAGCCCGACGGCAATGAAAATGACCAGGTGTTCAGCGGAAATAGTACCGGAGACGAAGTTATAGCCCGTGAACAGCCAGACGGACTCCATGAGAAGCGGGATGGATACCCCGAATTCGGCTACGAGTGTCATGACGAAGATCGCCAATAGCATCCAGGGATTAAAAACAACGGTCAGGCCAAGTACCTGACCCATCAAATCTTCCAAGATAAGTTCCTGATTTACCAGTTCTTACTACCATAATAGCATGTTTTCCCGTCAATCACAGGGTGTTAGGGTGTACTTTTGTCATGGCCATTTTAAATCAAGGAATTACGTAGCAGAGCCGCAGGAACATACGGTAGTGCCTAAAAGAAACATACGCTCGCGAAGTGCACGTGGCCGACAGTCGCTGTAAGGTTTCAGCGCTATCCGCACTTAGAGTTCACGCTCTGTAAGTCCGCCGCCTAGTCCAGTGTCGGAATGTTGCGGCTGAACTCGCGCATGAGGTACATCTCGTTATCGGTCTCGCGGCGCAGGTTGTCCCTCTTCTTGATGAGGGCTTCCGCTTGCATGACGAGGTATTCCAGACGGCTGAGCCGGACCAGTTCCGAGGCGATGAGCGTGACCGATATTTCCCGGTCCCGGCGTGGGTAGTCCCCGATGCGGATAACGGCCTTGGGAGCTTTCCTGTCCAGGTAGCCGAATATTTCCTCCATCACGGTCGTGGAAAGGCAGTCCTTGGGACTCGTGATCAGCACGAGGATACGCCGGGCATGATCGAGACTGACGCCGAGGCCGAGATTAGTCTCCGCCTGCTTGAGAGCGGTGAAGACAAGGCTGTTGTCCTTGATGCCCTGCCGGTAGTTACCCTTTCCCAGCCGGAGCACGGGGAGGTGGACCTCGCCGCGGCCGATGACGGAATAACCGGCCAGGGACTGCTTGATGTCCCCGGCATCGACAACTTTGTTACCGACGAATTTCTGTTTCTTTTCCTCGCCGGCGCAGCAGAGGTCGTAAAAGTTCATGGCAATCTCTTCATTGATGTCCTTGAAGGTGCGGGAGAGGTGGTTGCCGATCTGGCGGTGGCCCTCGTTATCGAACAGAAAAACGGCATCCGCGTACTTGGTCACGGTATTGAGCGAGGTAGCGCTGTTGATGACGGCATAGGAAGTATCGCCCCGCTCCTCGAACGCGAACGGGAGAATGAGCAGGGCATAGACCGGTTTATCCGTCCTGTCCTTGAGTTCCCGTATGGTCCAGCCGATGGTGCCGGAGCCGGTACCGCCGCCGCTGCTGGCGATGACAAGCACGGCATCGCTTTCATGGAACTTGGCAGACCTGAGAACGGTGTCTATCACGACTGAATTGACCGATTTGATGATCTCGGCGGCGTCTGTATTGATCTTGCCGACGCCGTGCCCGAAGGTTGACATGTTGCCGATGAGAATCCGGTGAGACTTATCTTTAGGGATGTGCTTGAACCCGCCGAGGTCTGTCTCGTCCGTATTGACCGCGAAGGTATCCGTGACGATGTTGATACGGCGGTTGAAGATGGACTGGGAGTAATTGCTGACATCGTAGAAAATGTCCGCGATGTTGCAGCCGCATTGTCCCAACCCGATGATAGCGAGCTTCATACAATACCTCCTGAGTCCCGTTCCGGTTACTTGAAACGTACAATATGCGTCCCTATGCGTTCATTGTACCCCGCTCCGAAGCGTTGTCAAGGGAAGAATGGCCGGTACCGCCCAGGTCTAACCATTTTCCTACCGGGCATGATGATGACAGGTCCTCCGTCCTAACATCGGGTTCCGGGATGACAACACCCTGCTCAATCTCCTGCATGAGGTGTATAATAACCAACGGGACGTCGAGGGGGGAGCGCTGCGGCCGGGGGGCTGGCAGCCCCCCTCGACTGTCTCCACGGCTAGTACCGCCGTACGTGACGAACGACAAACCAGCCGGACCCCGCCACGAACGCGAACCCGATGATTCCGCCGATGAGCCACCAGTTGGGGCCATCGCCGGTGTCACTGCCAGACGGGGCGGCTTGAGTGGAAGCGGGGGTAGTGGTCACCCCGGCTATCTGGCCCTGTTCCGCTCCGGACTGCGTAGTCTGGACCGGACCAACCACGGACTTTGTCGTCTGGGCAGGCTGGGTATCGGTTGGGCCGGACGATACGGATGTCGTCGTTACGCCGGATGTCGTTTGCGTGGCGCCAGTCGAAGTCGTTGCCGCGGCCTGGGTAGTAGTCGGGGTTTCATCGACGCCGCTGCCGCCGGAAGAACTACCGCCACCACCACCGCCACCACCGGAACCTTCTTCTATCGTGACGGTGAGGTCAAGGGTGGAAATCCCCATGGAAGAAAAAACCGCAGTCTGGTCGGCTTCAACGCCATTGACGTAGAACTTGATAGCGTCTCCGTTTTGCAACCCCTGCACCACAAGTTTGTTGGCATCGGACTGACCGTATTTTCCTACGACATTGGTGATCCTGGGATTCCCGAACCTGGAACCGAGAATAACCCCTTCAGCCACTCCTTTGACCTCCGTCCCTATGGGTGCGGGACTGCCGTTGATGGTCACATCGCCCCCGAATGCATGGAACTGAGGAGCCTCCAGGGGAGATGAGGCCTGTACCAGTCCGGCGGCGAACAGCACCAGGCAGATCGTGACAGCAAGTGGCAAGAGAATCCGTCTTTTCAACATATTGCCTCCTTATGGTTTCCGGGGGCTCCATAGAGGAGCCCCCGGATTTCTTTTTTCAGTCTAGTTGACAGGTGTCGAGGTCAAGCCGAGGAGATCATCCGTGGTTTCCATGTAGACCCAGTAGGCGCGGCCCATTTCCACCATCGGCGTTTCGGTGTATTCGTATGTCCTGAAAGCCTCGGTCCAACCGGAAGAATTGATGTACGGGCTCAAGATCACCTCCCAGTCCGTGATATACAGGAATTCGTAGATGCTGATCTCGTCATGCAGTGTTGCCACACCGACGAGATTGAGACCGGGCTGCAGTGTTTTCACCGGATAATCCGAGCCATTCGTGTTCGGAACGATTTTCGCGTAGCCGGGGTCGTTCATGTAGACGTAGTAACCATCCAGCGGCTTCAGCGGTGTAGCCAGATCCCCAGGGATCCAGGCTTTGGCTATCGGATCGTATGAGAGGAACAAGCCGATATCCAGGTCGTTGAATTCGATGAATTCGCCCCAGGTATCGATCGCTTCGTCAAGGAGGATCGGCACTGAGAACGTGTTCCAGCCGCATTTCAGATAGACCTGATTGATAACCACGCCGGTGATCTGGCAGCAGGAGGTGACGTTGTGGTCGGCGTCCATGGTAACAGTGATGGGATTATCGTAGACGCCAACACCATCCACCACCCAGTTGATGAATTCGCAGTACGTACTGCACCCGGCAGTGAGGGTGACGACCGTTCCTTCATTGAACTCCAGTGTTTTGGTATTGTAAGTGTTGACTGTCTCGGAACAGGTATCGCACCAGGAGATGGTCACCGGACAGCAGCCGACTGATGTAACCGTAAGTTCGTAGGTGACAGGTGGTTCGACCGTTGTAGAATAGCCTGTAGCACTGTGGTCACTATCCATGGTGATGTAAACAGGATTATCAGTAGTGGCGACTTCATCGACGATCCATTCGTCGAACTGGCAGGTATCGGTATTGACGACCTCGAGTTCAACAACTGCTCCTTCTGCTACATCATGAGTGGAGCTTGTTCCTCCGGGGATCATCAACGTGAAGCTTCCCACTGTCATAGCGATATCACCACAACCGATCGATTCTATATAGAGTTCGTAGGTCACGGGGGGTTCGACGGTGGTGCAATAGGCGACTACCGTATGGTCGGCATCCATGGTGACGGTAGTAGGATTGTTGGCGCAGTCAACGCCATCCACGGTCCAGCCGTCGAACTGACAAGTGGTAGTGATATTGGCGATGAGAGTAACGACCGTGTCCTCATCCAGGACGAAGTCGTCAGTATCCCCGGCGGCTATCGTGCCGATCACCACGTAGGGGTCTTCCACGGTGATCGTGCAGCAGCCGGTGGAGGTCACGGTGAGGGTATAGGTTTCCGGTTCGGCGGCGGTTACGGCGAGGTCGACACGCGTGCTCATTTCGTAGCCGGTAGTCGAGTCATCCGGATTGAAGAAGATATAGCTGGCCGCCCAGGTGCCGTCGACGTAGAAGTCAACGGTATCGCCCTGGACGCCGCCGTCTTTCTCGGCAGTCTGGCTGTCATCCTTAGGGACCATGAGCCAGTACTGTCCGGCGACGGTATCTTCGTCAACATAGGCCGAGGCCATGACGGTGGCCCCAATCTTAGCTTCCACCAGCGCTCCGTCAGCAGCCGCCGCTCCATTGATGGTTGCCACTCCATAGAATGTGTGTCCCGGGTCCAGAGATACACCCAGCACAGGGATTGCGGAAGCGACCAGCAATCCGAGGGCCAGCAGGAGCACGAGGGCTCCTGCCAGCGTTCTCCGGGTGCCCGGTGTGCGGGTTTTGTACAGGTTCCAATTCATTGTTGCACCCTCCTCGGATTATTTGTTTACTGTGTTCGTTCGCCAGTAGCCGTGAAGAATACCCAGTAGCCCTGGCCGGGGTAGACCATGTCTTCTTCGGGGTCGATGATGTAGTAGGCATTGGCTTCGTTATCGAAGCCCAGTACCATGCCGTAGCTGAGACCTTCGAGCCATTCAGAGCAAAGCATGGGTTCATCACCGATCCTCGGGCCGATGAGGCTGAAGCCGGTAGCGCCGACAAAGTAGGTGGGAGGAGCGCCGCCGCCTCCGGGGAAGAGA
The DNA here is from genome assembly GCA_964595455.1 of uncultured Dehalococcoidaceae bacterium. Taxonomy (GTDB): domain Bacteria; phylum Chloroflexota; class Dehalococcoidia; order Dehalococcoidales; family RBG-16-60-22; genus DAOUEG01. The sequence continues at coordinate 53,054 of CAZQQL010000002.1, read as the reverse complement.
CTACCTTCAATGCAGAGATCGCAATCATCGTTCATGAGGAACCAGTAGCCGGGACCATCACAGATGGCGGCCAGGTTGCTGGCCAGCGGGTCTTCATGCGGGAAGTAGGCCTTGAAGGTGCGGGTCACTTCATCGTAGTAGTAGACGGCATCCACGCAGTCGATGATATCAACGAGCAGAGCAGCGCAGGCGCGATCGCACGGTTCGATGTACCACGGCATGGAGACGAGGTTCCAGCCTTCGCCAAGTGCGATGAATTCGGTTTCCGGAGGCTCGATGGGATCCTCGCCGCCTTCACCAACCTGCTTGACGGTGACGCTGTCCGGCTCGATGAACCGGGACGGGATTTCCGCGCCGGGGTTGCCGGCAAGCTGGAGTTCACAGCAGGTTATCTGGTAGAAGCCAGGGTTCTCGGTACCGATGACTCCGGTCCCACAAACCTGGAACACTTCATACCCGTATTCATCGTAACCGGTTGCGGTTATGGTGATGGTACTGTTGCAGGCTTCCTTGCAGTTGAGAACCCAGGTTGCCTCATCACATTCGTTGACAGAGTGGCCGATGAGGTTGCCGAGGTCCTTGGTATAGCTGCCGGTGGCATCAGCGTCGCTGAGGCGCACGCTGCCGGCGGGGTTAACGGAAAGGGTCGCTTTGACTTCCCAGGCGTCAGCATCGCCGGTATTGCAGACACTGGCGGTCACCGAGAAATCGGAACCAACTTCGATGTCTTCAATCGGATAGTCGGTTATATCGACGACCAGATGGGCCGCGGGATACTGCATGATCCTCACCTCGGAGCAGCAGCTGTCCTGGCCGTTCATGTCGTCAGAACCTTCGACCCAGACTTTCAGGTCGGTGTCACCAGCATCGGTGCAAACCACGTCCCAGCTGATGATCACGGATTCTCTCGGCATAAGGCGATAGGGATTTGCCGGATCGGGCCAGTTCGCTTGCGGGTCGCCGAGAATATCGATGTCGCCATCATCCCAGGCAGCCAGACCGAAGTCCTCGATCCAGAAGGCGCGGTCGCCGGAGTTGTAGAACTTGGCAGTGACAGCGAATTCCTGGCCGGTAGCGATGTAGGCTTCATACTCACAGAACTCGTAGCATTCGTCGTAGTCGTTCAGTTTCGGAGACAGGATGTGGCAGCAAATGCGGCCGGGTTCGAACTGGTGGATAGTGACGGGACAGGATTCGATGTCGAGGTAGGGATCACAGGCGTTCCAGACATCGATCTTGAAGGTGACATCGCCGGCCTTGCAGCAGTAGACCTGCCAGGTAGCCTCAGCGCATTCTCCGGGGGAGAGTGTGTCCAGGCAAACAGGGTTCCACTGACCAAAGTTCAGAGCGATATCGCCTTCGCCGAACCAGCAAAGCGCGGCATAGACATCATCCAGGGAGATGCCCAATGTGCTGTTGTTGCAGATGCGGGCTTTGACGGAGAAAGCATCGCCCTCGATGAATTCGGTGCAGTTGGCAGGCTGAATTACTTCCACCGTCAACGGGATCTGGTCGACGTAGATGGCACAGCCGGTATCGAGACAGTTGCCGGCAATCGGCAGACCGGAATTGGCATCGGAGCCGATCAGGCTGCCGATGGTGAATCCCATGGCGCCTTCGCCGCAGCACTGGAACTCCCAGACGGCCTTAGCGGCGCCGTGGCACGGGATGTCACCGAGGCAAACGGTCAGGTTGCCGCTGACGAGGTAAGCCGGACCGTTGGCAGCGAGGCTGACGCAGACGTCTTCCGCGGTAGCTTCGCCGGTATTGGCGACGGGCACGACGACGGTGAAGTATTCACCGACGGCGACAGCCGCATCGCTGGAGCGTTTGACGGAGGTCATGCATTCGAAGTTGCCGACGCTGAAGGCGCCTTCATAAGCGTCGATAGAAGCAGCGAGGCACGGAGGGTCCATCTGATGAACGGTCACGGTATCGTAGTCGCCGACGAAGAAGCAATCTACGACTTCCGCATCTTCGACGTTGATGGTGAGGGCCGGGCCTTCATCAGCGGTATTGCCGTCCCAGGCGAAGAGGAGGTCGAACTCAAGGAGGAAGCTGCCGTCGATGCAGTCGATGACCATGTGCTGCACGTCGCGGGCCCCTTCACCCGGATAACCGGTGCCCTGGGCATAGAGTTCATAGCAGCCGTTTTCCCTGCAGCCGGCCAGAGGCAGGCCATTGAGTTCGATGTTGTAGGCTTCGACAACACCATATTGATTATTGCTGGTCTTGGCGGTCATGACGATCCTGCCGCCGGCGCCGTCCACATCATACTCGAGTTCGACCGGGTCATCACCGAACACGGTATTGTAGACGGTCAGTTCGGCTTCCCCATCGTCATCATCGTACTCGAGGATGACATGCATGGGATCACCGTTCGGCCAGGGGACCGAGCCGCCGGTAAAGTATTCTTCGCGGTCTCCGGGACCGTACCCGAGTTCAGCACGGTAACCGCCCGCGCCGCCATGACGAATGGTGGTTGTCCAGTAATCAACCAGTCCATCCTCGTAGAACCCTGTTCCACATGCGGCTTCAGCGCGATCGCCGACATAGGCGTAGCCAAGGATGTCATCAGGGCAAACGGGTACACAGTCACCGCAGCTATCCGGGAACCCGCCGTTCGGGACAGAATCGACGGTGACAGTCGTGATTGTGGGCTGCGGCATCGGGAGATCGCACATGCCGGAGCAGGTGCAGGTCAACTGCCAGGTGATGTCCGCCCAGCAGCAGTCCATCATGCAGTCGAGGTACGCTTCATAGATGTTCGAGCAATTCCCGAGAGGAGCGGCCTGAATCGTGAAGGGCTGAATGCCGGTGGTACAATCAGGAACCACCTGGACAACCAGACTGGCCGGCGTAACGCAATGGGCGTCACGCAGGTCAAGGCCGACCCAGATGCCGTCCATTTCATCGCCGTCATCCTGACAGTTGGTCACGCGATAGGTGAATTCAAACGTCTGTCCGACGCTTATCTGCGAGTAAGGGAATGGTTCCTGGACGGTCACCATGAGCGGGTATTCCTGGCTGACGTAGGCGGGGTTCGTTTCAGCGCAGACCTGGCAATCGAACACGGGATCATATCCGGTCAGGCTCGCCCAGAGGTAAACATCGCCCACATCTTCACAGCAGACCTGCCAGGTGTAGGAAGTGGCGCCGTTGCAGGAGATAGTGTTCAACGGGACCAGAGCGCTGTTGTTGATGAAAGCTTCGCCTTCGATGTGGAGTTCAGCCACGATTTCCTCAACGGGGATGTAGCGGGAAAGGTTGGTGACATCGAGGGTAACATCGAAGCAGTTGTCGCACTCAGTGCAGACTTTCTCCACGGAGGAGGTGAGGGTGGCGAGTAACTGCGCCGGTACTATCTGGTGCACACAACAGCAATCGGCTTTGGTTTCATTGTATTTCCATTGGCCCCAGTACCAGGCATCGACGCATATCTTGACATCGCCGTTGCTATAGTATGGAGCGGAATCGAGGTTGTTAACGCCGAGCGGGAACTGGTCTCCGGTGCACCGCACCATCCAGGCGACCTCTACAGAAGAGTTGGCCCGGATGTTGCCGGCATACCAGAAGAAAGGATTGCTGCTGGTAAGCTCGGCCGGGCCGCAGATATCGATGTACGCCCAGACGCAGTCGATCTGCTGATCGGTGCGGTTCCAGACGCGGGCTTTGACACCATAGATATCACCGGGCATTACGGGCAAGTCCGGGCACTCGATTATCTCAACCTCGAGGTTGGGATACTCGACGGGCCGTTCGATCTGTTTAACCACGATGGTATCGGAATCACCGTAGCATCCACCGTCAATCTGCTGGATGACGTCAAGGTCATTATTCTCTTCGCCAACCCAGGCATTGACCGTGATGTAGACAGGACCGGCGTCAAGACAGCGGACCTTCCACCATATGTCCTTGACGTCGAAGCAGCCGTTGAGAGTAAAGGGACCCTGGACCGGGCAGCAATCAACGAGGCAGGCGTTGGGTCCATCGATCATCACAGCTTCTTCCACGGTGAAAGCCGGCCGGAAGCCGCCTGCAAGGCAGATGCCGGCGTAGACGTTCTCGATGGCGTCGCCCATATTGTCCGGCCTGGCGACGGTAGCGTTTACCCAGAAGGTTTCACCCTCGTAAACCCAGACGCAGGGATTGCCTTCATAGTAATCGCAAATGACGTCGCATGGACAGCCTTCTTCAGGCGGCAAAGGCTGGACGCAATCAGGTATCACAATGTTTACCTGGAGCTTGCAGTAGTCAGGGCAACAGGAAGTGCTGTTGTTGTCCTGAGCAAGAATGGCCGCCGGCGCCGTCATGAGCAGGGTCACGAGCACCAGCGCTGCAATCAGCAGGCGCGACCATTTTGGATATTTGGTCTTCTTCATTACTTTTCTTCCCTCCTGTTCAATAGATGAGAATGAGAACAACCGGGGGTCAACCTTGAATTTTGTTGCTACCGATAGTCATCACCTCCTTTTGTGTCGCTATCGCGTACATTCGTTGTCCGCTCGCGTAAGCTTTACGGTAAAAAAAGAGACTTACGCAGCGTCCGTACCGGCAAGCGCCATGGTCCTGGCCATGGAATTGAGTCTGGCAGCGCGATCGATGAGTTCATCGGTCGTCGCGACAAGGAAGCTTACGAAATCCGAATTATGGTCGAGGTCTTGCTGGTCCATATGAAGGAAGGTGGTAAACCTCTTTCTTTTTTCCGCGAGATCATCATCAGCTTCCCTGAGAAATGCCAGCAGGTATTCACGATAGCTTTCATACGATATTGTCTGTTTCATCATGACCTCAATCGGCGTAGAATTTCTGCCGTGGTTAACAGCCGCTGGTTTGGGGCGACAAAAAGCTCTTTTTCCGCATACCGGGCAGGAGAACCTCTCGATCGGGCGGCATAACATGGTAACGAGAGAGCTGCACACGCTACAGCGGTGGACAATGATTACCTGTTCGTTCAATCGTGCCTCCTTTCAGGGACAATTCTCCCTTTTTTCAATAGTCAGGAACATTGTGCGGGACTGGTGAGAACCAACCATCCGCGGTCATTTTCAAGAGTGGAGGGGGATTGTTGACTGGCTTATTATTTTGTTATTTCCTTTAGGGTCTCTATATGTCCCTTTGCGTACATTATATTTTCGTGCCAGCCCGTTGTCAAGGGCATTTTATATAAAATATTCCTGACAATTTGTCAGAGGGTAATGGACTTTTCAAGCACGAAACAGGCGGTGACTATTGACAAAACGGCAGTTATGGCGGACAATGTCCGTATGAGTAATGTATACGTTCCTATACGGACTCTGCTGGCGGATCTATTACGTGACCGGCAATTGACAGCCAATCGGCTGGCCTTGAAATTGGGAGTAAGCCATGCCACCGTGGGGCGCTGGCTCAAGGGAGACGATGTTCCTTCAGCAAGGTCATGCTACCGGCTGGCCGAGTTCAGCGGCACGCCTCTGGAAACAATCTTGCGCAGCGCCGGCCATATTCCCTCAGCCGCCTACACGGGAGAACGGCAGCAGAATCCTAGCGACTGACACACGCAACCCGCACTATCACTTCGTGTGGACCTTCCGGATCATTACAGGAGTTTTACCGGCAGACCGCCGGAAATGTTAGCCCCCTCAGCCCCCGGATTTCGCGACCCTCAAGACCTGTTCCTGGACTGCCTTACCATGCCGCCCGTCTGTTACCGTCACTGTCACGATGTACGTGCCGCATTCTTCCGGCGCGGTCCACGTTACGTCACTGCCGGAACCGTGCAGTGTACCGCCGTCAACCGTCCAGGAGTATTCCAATGGATCGCCATCGATATCCACAGCGACACATTGCAAAATGCTCTCGACGCCAGGCGTCATGCTCCGGGGAGTGGCAGTAAGCATGTCTATCTTGGGATCATGGTTGGGGACGATGCTTACATTCACCGTCATCGTTGCCGACTGCCCCTGGATGTCCGTCACCGTGACCTTGATGACGGAAGAATTGACATCATAAGGCGTGGTCCAGGAAACGACCGGCCCGGCCCCGGACAGGGTACCTTCTTCCGTTTCCCAATTGTAGGTTATGGTATCGCCTTCCGGATCTTCGGCGCCGCATTTCAGGAAACACTGCTGCCCTTCTCCGACGGGAGATGGATCGGCGAGGAGGCTATCAATCCGCGGCGGCAGGTTGGCGGCAACATAAACAATAACAGCATCCTTCGTTTCGTTGCCTTTCCCGTCCCGTACGCTGACTCGTATCTCGTAAGGTCCGGCCTCATCGGGGGCAGTCCATTCCGCGAAAGGCGATTGAGAAACGATGTCTCCGGCGCTGGCGGTCCAGATATACTCCAGCGCGCCGCCTTCCGGGTCCGTCGCCTGACAGGAGACCCGCACTTCATCACCACCGCGGACGGTACCTGCTTCGGCCGTGACAGATGAAATAACCGGGGGAGCATCCGCGCAGGCGGCAAGAGAAAATAGTGAAAGGCAAAAAGCCCCGAGCAGAATGCGAATAATAGATTGTCTCAGTTTCATACGTACCTCACCGTAGAGCGTTATCTAACGTACGTATCATGTGCGTATGCGTACATACTGTAACACCGATAGCATTGTTTGTCAATGGCTAGAGGAAACCCCGGCACGTAATGGCAGGTTACCCCATATTGACAGGCAAATTACATTTATTATACCATTTACACAGAGGGACATATAAGGTTCCCCAAGGATACGAGGGCGATACGAATGGACATTATTGAGTTCCTCCAGGACCTCATGAGAAGAAGAAAAAAACTGGCCAGCCAGCTGGCCGCTGACATCCAGGTCAGTCATGCCACAATGCACCGTTGGTTAACCGGTAAGGACGTTCCGAGTACCCGTTCCTGCCGTGTCCTGGCCGAGTATGCCGGCGTCCCGGTTGAAGAAGTCCTGGCCGCGGCCGGCCACATCGCACAGTTCAGCGATATGCCGGCGACGGCCTGGCCGGAATTCCGGGAATACGCCCAGCAAAAATACCCCCAGGAACTTGACGAGGACATCATCACCATGATCGAAGACCTCATCGAGCGCCGCCGCCAGCAGCGGGCCGCACAGCGCCGCCGGCGTACACCAAAACAGAACCAATAAGGTCAGCCTCCACCCGTCGGCCCCCATGCTTTCCTGATGGTACGGGCGCGTCCGTGGTCCGTACATATCTATTGTTTCCATTATCGAAGGGCTGATTCATTTCTTCCTTGCTGACAGCATCCGCTAAAAATGTCATACATTTTCAACTTATTTCCGTTCGGATTTATTACTTTGCAACTACGTATGGGTTACTATAGTAACGCACCTAAGCATTATCTGCGGTTCATTCGTTTGCGAAATCGGGAGGAGGACGGATGCTGGTATACCGGCGTCCGCTCGGTCGAGCAAGAATCCCGTTATTGACGTAAGAAGGATATTGTTATGCAGACGCGCGCTATGGAATGGGAAACGGAATTCTGGCACTATGTCAGCACCGGTGACGGCACGAGTTGCCCGGTATACCGGACCTGCTCGCTCCGGGAAAGTACCGGTAAATGCGCCTGCCCGATGTACAACATCTCAGCCGAGCGGCAGGACAAAAGCACGCTCTGCTACTGTCCCGCCGGGAGTTCCTGTGCGGACGGTCAGGCAAAAGAGACCTTCTGCCGGAGTTCGAACCCGGGTTTCCTGGAGAGCCTGAAACCGGGCAGGATCTACGAACTGCTGTCAATGCTCTCGGAAAGCTGGCTGGAAAAAGGGAAAATCAAAAACCCCCCGGTGCCTTCGACGCTGATTTCCATCATGGACCGCTCCTGTGACATAGAAGTACGCACCATCCCCATGAAGGCCTACCATGGCGCGATCTGGAAAACGAAAGAAGGCTGGGTCATTTATCTGAATGCGAACGACAACCCCTTCAAGCAGCGGGAGACGCTTTTTCATGAAGCGTTTCATGTCCTGGCCCATTGCAAGGCAACGCCTATCTTCAAAAAGCGGGGCAGCACGAAGGGGGTATTCAATGAACTGCTGGCGGACAACTTTGCCCTGCACATCCTGATGCCGAAGAAATGGTTCGAGAAAAGCCGGGCTGCCTGCCCGGATATCTCCATTCTGGCGGAGCAATACCAGGTCACCGAGGAAGCCGTGCAGGAACGAATAGAAAGCCTGGGCTTACTTTAGCAGATCCATGCTCAGGTAACGTTCCGCCCTGTCTGGGAACACGGTGGCAACTTTTTCGTAGTCCCGGCAGATCTTTTTCGCCACGGCCATGTTCGCGCCGGAACTGATGCCGATGAGGATGCCGTATTCCCGGAAAAGCCTCTTGGTGGTATCGATTGCTTCTTCACTGGTAACGGTAACGACCTCATCGACCTTTTCCATGTCGATCAGTTTGGGGATAAACCCGTCTCCGATGCCCTGTATCTTGTGTTCGCGTATCTTGACGTCGCTGCCGCCAAACATCACCGCGGCTTCTTCCGGCTCTACGGCGATAACTTTCACGTCCGGGTTGACCTTCCGCATGGCATGAGATATACCCATCAGCGTACCGCCGGTCCCGACGCCGGCAACGACGGCATCGCACGCGCCGATCTCCCGGATGATCTCCTCACCGGTTTTTTCCTGTGCCTTGAAGTTATCAGGGTTGGCGAACTGGCGGGCAAGGAAAACGTCCGGACGGCGGGCGAGTTCCTCGGTTTTCTCGATGGCTTCCTTGAGGCTGCCGCTCTTTGACGTGAGCAATACCTCGGCCCCGAGGGATTTCATAATGAGAACCCGCTCGTGGCTCATATTCTCCGGCATGACGATGACCACCTTATACCCTTTGATGGCCCCGACCATGGCCAGGGAGATACCGGTGTTGCCGCTACTGGCTTCGACGATGGTATAACCGGGTTTCAGTTCGCCGCGCCGTTCTGCGCTTTCGATGATCTCCAGCGCCACCCGGTCCTTGATGCTGCCGCCCGGATTGAGGCATTCCAACTTGGCATATACGTTACCGAGTCTCAGAAGCGGCGTGTTGCCGATGGCGCAACACAGGGAATAACGGCCGTCCGGGTCGGTCCCACCCTTCTCACCGTATTCGATCATCCGTGAAGCGTTGTTTTCAGACATGTTACCTCTGCGAAGCCACCGATATTAAGCCGCGTTACCCGATTCTGCACAAGGAGACTTACACTACTATGTTACGTGACAGACCTGTCAGGTTGCAACCGGTACTAACGATAATCTACTCGGTTAGTCCGGAGACATACCGGAAAGCATCGAGGATATCATAGAGCGAACCCGGTCTAATCCGTGGTTCACCGAGGGCTACGAAAGCGGCGCACATTAGCAGCCGGGAGCGGTCGATGCCCAGGATAGCGGAGATTTTCATGAGAAACTCCGCGGAGGGAAAAAGGCGGCCACGTTCCACCCGGCTTATCTCCGCAGCCGGGATACCGGACACCCGGGATAGCTCGGTCTGCATGAACCCATGCAGGATCCTCTGGTTTCTGATCGCTGTTGCCAGCAATCTACTGTTGGCGGACATCATTTATTACAAATCTCCTGTGGAAATATAGTCTTAAGCGGTACTCCCATGTAACCGGCAATGCGTTCCCTTGAGGTTCGGTTGGGGCGGGACCGGCCTGAAATCCACCGTTTCACCGTGATGTGGCTGACACCGACTTGAGACGCAAGTTGGCCGGGCGTCACCCGCCGCTGCCGCATAAACCGGAGCATAACATCCATAGCGCCGGCCGGCGTAAGGACGACACGGCGCGACATGTTGATGAGCCGGGCCGGCTGCCGGCAGTTGCGATGGTAGACGCGGTCTTTCACCTGTGTCCAGTGCGGCGTCCGTGTGATTATGCCTTCCTCCATGAATAGCGTCTCAATGGCAAAACAGGCCGGACACTGGAACGTTATCTCGATTTCCTGGCGAAAATCGAGTTTCTGGTTGATGACTGGAAATGATACTATGCGCACCTTTGTTGTCCCTTCGCGTACATGTTACGTCAGTATCCGCTGTTTGTCAATAGCCGGTGAAATACACTGTTGACCTAACCGTAGTCCGCAGGCGCACAATACGCTTTACTTTCGCTCCGGTTAGAAGGACTCAATGAGCCGGGGGTTGTTCGCTCTCGATGCGATCTCCACCTCTGCGGCGGGCGAACAGCGTCGACAGCGCCAGGAATTCACTCCTGCCGGCTACCAGCACAAAAGCGCAGACGAGCATAACGGCATCGATGGCCAGGCTTGGACCGAGGAACAGAGGAACGAGGGGACCGAGACAGGGACAGACCTCGATGTCCAGCCCCTGGATCTGAGCTTTCAGCTTTGCGATGGTAAAGCTGAGGGTCAGAAGCCCGCTGAAGAAACCGGTAACGCGGGTGTAGACGCCGAGCAGCAGGAGCAGGCCGAGAACGATTTCAGCTAGAGGAAGGACCCCGGCGAAAGGATCGACGAGGGAAGGCGGAAGTATCAGGTACTGGTCGATCTCCCAGGCGAGCATCTCAGTCTCAGGAACCTTGAGAATCCCTGCTACCAGCAGCAGCCCTCCCAGGATAACGCGGGACGGTACCTGGAAAAATGCTCGTGAGAGTCCGGCGATATAGGTAGTACGCAGGGTATTCACGTACCTCATTGTACCCTTTCCGTCTGTGAAATCAAGTCTCGCGCCATGAAATTTTCGTTACATCTGATCAGTGCTGTTGACAGCCTTTAAACAGTCCGGTACCATGCGGCTGTAACCCGGTTTCAGAGATAAAAGGAGCGGCGGTATGTCAACGGTCATCTACTGGTTTTCCGGGACGGGCAACACCTACTACGTTGCCCGGAGCATCGCGGAAGGCTGCGGCGGACAACTTGTCCCCATTGCCAACGTAATGAAGCAGCGTGAGATAAAGATAGAAGCGGACCGGGCAGGTATCTTGTTTCCGGTGTATTTTGGTGGTCTACCGAATATCATCGAGCATTTTACCGGTAAGTTACGGGGTCTTTCCTCCAAATATGTGTTTGCTGTGGCTACCTACGGCGGCGGGAGAGGGGACTCGTTCGAACGGCTGGATGAGCATCTGAAAGCGAACGGAGGCGGACTGGCGGCCATGTTCGGCGTCCACATGCCGCAAAACGCCTTCAGGAAGTTCTGGGAAAAGCCGGAACCGCTATTCAGGAATTCACGCCGCATGGCCCGGAAAATATGCCGTCTGATAGAGCGGGAACAGAAGGGGCTGTACACGACAAGCTGGGCCGTGGACGTGCTGCAAAAACTTGTTTATCCGCTGACAGAAAAAGCCAACACCAAGTTTTTTATGGAAGCCGCTCATGGAACACCGGGCGAAGCCCGGACAGACCTCCTGTGCCGGCTGGACAATACCTTTTCCGTGACCGATGCATGCACCGGTTGCGGAACATGCGTGAAAATATGTCCCGTCGGCAACATCGTTCTCAGCAACGGCAGGCCGGAATGGCTCCATCATTGCGCCAACTGCATTGCCTGTTACAGCTATTGCCCGAACAAGGCCATCAGAAGCACGATGATCAAGACAGGATACTACTACCGGCAACCTGATTTCTCTCCGATCAAAGCCAGAACGGACGCTTGAATATCCGGCCTCAATCCTCTACAAGGTAGACATCCGCACTGTTCGTCTCCCGGTTAGCGACGGCAAAAACATCCACGCGACTACCGGGAATGATGGTGACATTGCTCGGTCCCCCGCCGGTATCGATCACCTGTTGTAGAACCGCACCATCCCGCCAGTGCAGGATGAACAACCGGCGATCGCCGCCGCGGCATCCCCCGATGAAGACCGGCTCGCCCCTGAGGCGGCCTCCCCAGACGACGTGGCAGAACGGCAGGCTCTCCGGGTACCGGTAGAATAGATGCCAGCCCCCTGGAGTCTGGCGGTAGATGTTGAATACATCACCGTGGAACGGTTCGATCGTCGCGAGTTCGTCAACACCGTCACCGTCGATATCGCACAGGGCGATGTCTGATACCGGCACCGGAAGAACACTACGTACCGACCAGTCCCCGCCACGGGCGGCGGGTGGGATGACTTCGAACACCCCCTGATCGCAGGCGGTCAGGGCCGAGGTAAACCCGTCTTTGTTTACCCTCCAGTAGCCGTGGTTTCGGGTCATACCCCCGGCGATTCGGCTGAGATCGATGGGCTTCGTCAGGTCTTCCCGCAGTTCAGCGGCGTAAAGTGCGCCCGGCGAGCTCCAGTCTTTAGCGCTTTTCTTTTGCGCACATAACGTACAGCAGATAAGATACCTGGTCCCGTTACGCTCCAGGATATCGAAACGGTGGAGATAAGGCAGCCGGAACAACTGCGCGACCTGCCATTCACCATGGATTAGACGGGCGGAGACCACCCGCGTGCCGGCGGCATCATAGCCGGGGTAGAAACCCTGGACGGACAGGAACTCCCCGTCCCTGCCCGGTAACGGCACAATGGACATGGTACCGCCGGGCTGCCGCCAGATGGTCTGCACCTCAAAGGTCTCGGTATCGAAGCCCAGGCAGGCATCGTGTTCTTCCGAGGCGAACACCAGATTCGTCCGGCCGCCCACAACCACCGTCGAGACAGCGTAGCAGAACGGAACATCGCCCAGGTGCCGCCTGGTGAACATCATTTATGTCAACCTTTCGTCAATGGGGTTCCGCACAAATCCCGGCGGGAAATCTTCAACTTCGTTGCCCACGATGGTATAGTCCTTCCGCTTGCGTGTGAACCGGCCTTCCAGTTCCATGTATCCCTGCGGATCGAAGAGCGGCGTGGCGCTGTCCCCGCGGATACCGGTGGCATCCTCTTTGTCACACGTGTAGAGTACGCCCTGCTGGGCGAAGTTCTTCTTGCCATGCTCGAGCATGCCGTCCATGGCTGCTTTAAGAAGATAGTGCATGGTCATGAAGTTGAAACCAAGCGGGAATATCTCCTCCACCATAACCTCCGGGACGCCGTCCCTGCCCTTGACGTCCGGGTACATCTTCCAGCCCGGCACTTTTTTCGAGACATACTTCGCATCTTCAAGGTTGTTCAGTTTGACCACGGTGGTCATCCCGGCGCCGAGTTCGACGGCTCTTTTACACCGATCGCAGCCTTCATCGAGCTGGGTGGCGGGATCGGCATTCGTCCGTGCGATCAGTATGCAGTTCGTGCCTTTCAGGGCGGCTACCGCGGCTTCGACCTTGGCATAGTACTGCTCCCGCGGGAGCAGCATGGTAGATTCTTCCATATCACCGGAGTCTTCAAGCTGCAGGGCCTGGGCGCCTGCCCGCACCAGCCGCTTGCAGGTCCGGTAGACAGCCAGTGGACCGCCGAAGCCGTCTTCTATATCTACCGCCAGGGCCAGGGGTGAGGACTGGCTGAGCCGGCTGACCATCCACTCGATGTCAGTAAGATTGGTGAAGCCGTAATCGACTACGCCGTTCATGGCGAGAGACAGTTCTCCGCCGCTCAGCATCATCGCCTTGAAGCCGACTAGTTCCACCGCCCGGGCCGAGGCGCAATCATACACGCACGGCGCCACGACACAGCTCCTGGATTCTCTGAGAAGGTCTTGCAGTATTTTTTTTGCCATTCTGGAACTCTCCCGGGAAAACATTCTACCGTAGTATAACCAGTACGGCGTTCCGGATACAAAAAACGGCAGCCGGATTATTCCCGGCTGCCGCTCATAATTCCAAATTTTTCTCCCAGAAAGAGCTAGTCGATAGTAATAAGGCCCTGCCGGATGGCGATGACCACAGCCTCCGTGCGGGCGTTGGCATTCAACTTACGCAGGATCGACGTCACGTGGTTCTTGATGGTCTGTTCGCTGATATCCAGGGTAGCGGCGATCTGCTTGTTAAGATATCCTTCAGCAATAAGCTTCAGGATCTGCGTCTCGCGGGGTGTAAGCGGTGAGAGGACGTTTTCCGTCTCGGCATTGAGAGAAAGCTGCTGGAACTTCTGTAGTACCTGCTCGGCGACCTTCGGCTTGGTGTGCAGACTTTCGTTGATGGGATAACCGCCGTCCGATACGAGCGTAATGGTTTTGATGATCTCCTCGGTGCTGGCTTCCTTGCTCAGGTAAGCGGAAGCCTGGGCTTTCAGAGCGAGGAAAAGCTGCTCGTCACTGGGATTGGAAGAGAAGATGACGATACCGACGTTGGGAAGGCGGTGCTTGATCCTCTGCGCAATGTTGAAGCCGAGGTCCGGCGTGCCATCGACATCGATAATGGCGGTATCCGGTGGCATTTTCTCCAGCACATGTTCGACCCCGTTGTTGAAGTCCACCGAACCGATAAGCTGAAAAGAGGGTTCGGCGGAGAGGATGTGTTCGAGGCCGTTCCGGAACAAAATCTGGGGGCTGAGTATCGTTATATTCTTCCTGGATCCCATATCAGGTCCTCCTGCCTTAGTCCTGAGTAGTGGTGTGACTATTTACTACCAGAATATAGTACTGACGTCACACCGGCTACTGTATTGCCCACCATATCACATGGGTGTTTACCCCTAAATAACCTCCGGCGAGGTTGTTCAAGAAACCGATAAAGGGGCCACAGTTCCTGTCACAACTTCCATCAAACCGCCGGCCTGGAGAAGTCTATCAGTAACGGTAATGCCCGAGCCGGCCAATAGTCCCGGTAAACCTCTGGAAATCACGAATTGCCGGAAACCCAGGTAATGCGAGCCGCCGATGAGAAATTCCGCTACCCCGGCCAAAACGGACCAATGATTTCGCGCCAGGGGTACCCGGTAATCGACGAATACAAGAGTACCGCCCATTTTGACAACCCTTTTCATTTCGCTCACGGTCTGGCTGCGGAGTGGTTCCGGTTTATCATGGAGCCCGAATGATACCGATACGAAATCAAAGCTTCCATCCGGGAAAGGCAAGCGGGCTGAATCCGCTCGTAGGAAACACCCGGCGGGTAGGATTCCTTCCCTTGATTTAACGGCCCGGGATATCATACTGGAGCTGATATCGATACCAACGGCCTTCAAACCGGCTGCCGAGTAGACCCTGACCTGTACGCCGGTGCCGCAACAAACATCAAGGACACGTTTTCCGGCGGTCATGCCGGCAAAACCCGGTATCAACAACCGGGTATCCTCCAAGAGCGGGTCTATCAGATGCGAATACAACCATGCGAGCATCATATTCATTATAACAAAGGAATTGCATAGCCACCTTATGTTGGTCAAGCAGTTGCCCGACCTTTCTTCCCTCTCCTATAATTGAGTAATCCTCTAGAGGAGCCGGATTCATGAAAGAATTTACAGATAAGGTAGCCGTCATCACCGGAGGCGCCAGCGGCATCGGGTGGGGACTGGCGGAGAAATGCGCCCGTGAAGGGATGAAAGTGGTCGTCGCGGATATCGAAGAGACTGCCCTGAAGCAGGCGGAAGCATCGCTCCGGTCCCTGGGAGCGGAGGTCCTGACGGTCAGGACTGATGTTTCCCGCTACGACCAGGTCCGGGAACTGCTGCAGAAAACGCTGGACAGGTTCGGCGGCGTCCACCTGCTCTGCAACAATGCCGGCGTCCAGGCCGGAGCATCGACACGGAAACCGGTCTGGGAGAACGCATTGGAGGACTGGGACTGGCTCATCGGCGTGAACTTGATGGGGGTGGTCTACGGCATCAAGGCGTTCGTACCAGCCATGCTGCAGCAGGACGCGGAGTGCCATATCGTCAATACCGCCTCGATGGCGGGCCTCATCTCGGAGTCGAACCTCATCATTTACGCCACTACCAAGGCCGGTGTCATCAGTCTTTCTGAAGGGTTGTACCACCAGCTCAAGCGCAACAATTCACGGATAGGTGTCAGCGTGCTCTGCCCCGCGTTCGTGGAGTCAAGGATCAGCGATGCTGAAAGAAACCGGCCGGCGGAACTAAAGACCGGCGAAGATGAACCCGAGCAGCCTCCTTCCCTGGTGTGGAAATCGCACGAAACGCAGATCAAGGTCCTGACGCCCGCGGAATCCGCCGACATCGTCTTCAACGCTATCAGGGAAGAGGAGTTCTATATCACCACGGACCCGCTGGTCAACCGGCTCTTCAGGCAGCGGGCTGATAACCTCCTGGCAGGCCGCAACCCCGAGCTTCCAGTTTGGTAATCATAACCAGCCGGGCGGTTCACCTTCAGACCTAGACTCCGGAATATTCGTCATTCGCGGATTGAACTGGTCTGCAAAATATGTCAAAATAGTAAATAGTTAACTTTCTTAATTACTTCTCTTTTCGAAGGTAGACTCCTGAGACACGCATGAAAAAGTTCGGGGACGGCCTGGGAAGCAGCTACCGCTGGTGGGTACTGTTCACCGTCGGCCTGGCAAATTTTTCCGCCACACTGGACATGAGCATCGTGACGGTCTCATTCCCGCGTCTGGCCAGGGTATTCGACACGGACGCATCCGTCCTGATCTGGCTTACGATCGCTTTCGCCATCGCTGAACTCGGACTGATGCTGACACTAGCCCGCGTCGGTGATGCCATAGGACGGAAAAAGGTCTATATGGCGGGCGTGATAATTTACACGGTCGGACTGGTCTTTTGTTCCCTGTCTCCCAACATCGGGTTCCTCATCGGCGCTCGTATCGTCCAGGGGGCCGGCGCCGCCATGTTGATGACGGTAGGAAGCGCCATCGTCGTGGCGGTGTTCCCGCAGGAGCAGCAAGGGCGGGCCATCGGTCTGTTTTCGGTACTGGTGTCAGTCGGGCTGATCGCCGGGCCGGCTCTCGGCGGGGTGATACTTGATTTCCTTGACTGGCAGGGAATGTTCTATACGCGCATCCCGGTCGGTATCATCAGCCTGCTCCTGGCGGCCGTCCTGATACGGGAGCAAAAAGACGCCAGTCTGAAACTCAAAATCGACTATGCCGGCGCCGCGACGCTGCTGCTCGGGATGGCATCGCTGCTGCTTTATCTCAACATCGGCGACGAGATCGGTTACGGTTCCCCTGTCGGCATTGCCATGATAGCTGCGGGGGTGCTGTTCCTCGGGGCGTTTATCTTCATCGAACGCCGGGCCAGCCAGCCGGTATTGGACCTCAAGCTGTTCAGAAACCGGACGTTCACCATGGCCGGCCTCACCGGCATCATTCAGATGTCAGCGGGGACAATGGGACCGCTCCTCTTTCCTTTCCTGATGATTAACGGGCTCCTCCTGTCATCATCGACATCAGGCTTATTGATGGCCCTGATCGCGATCCCGCCGCTGCTGGTATCACCGTTGAGCGGATGGTTCTGCGATAAGTTCGGCACCCGTATCCCATTGATCGTCGCCACGGCCCTCTTCACGCTGGCTCTTTTCCTGGGAAGCAGGCTTGACCTCGAAACACAGGCATTTCACATAGCTCTGGTCCTGCTATTGTTCGGCGCCGGGATGGGAGCTTTCAATCCGCCAAATCAGAGTGCAATGATCGGCGCAACACCCCGGTCCAGCCTGGCGACAACCCTTGGCGTTGCCAATACCCTGAGACTGCTCGGAAGCGCTACGGGCACCGCCATCGGCGGTACGCTGTATACGATCAAAGAAGCAGCGAAACTCTCTGCATATTCGGCGCAGGGCGTCGGCGCGGACATGGCGTCACGGCTGGCGGTAACGAGCAGCTTTCAGGAAGTCATCCTGATAGCCAGCATCATCAGCCTGTTTTCCGTCATCGCGGCGGCGTTCACAAGGAACAATCCCGTTCAGCAGACCGTTCCCCGGGTCGCTGCACCTGAGTCTGCTGAATAATAATCCGGTTGATTATTTCTAGAGGTACTTCAAGGCGTTCTTACCGGCCAGCCGCCCGGTATTGAGCGCGAACGCCGAAGCCAGACCGGATGAGCCGTTGATGGGATAACTGTCCCCGTACATACCGCCCGCATCGAAGCCGCCTGCGTACAAACCGGGAATGGCCTGATCGGCTTTATCGACTGCCTCCGCTTTCTGGTTGATCTTGATACCGCCCATGGTGCCGAGACAGATGGACCGGGCGCGGATGGCGTAGAAAGATGGCCCCTGGAGCGCCCAGAGGTATTTGCGGTCCTTGCTGAACAGGGCGTCGTGCCCGCAGGCGCAGGCGGCATTGTATTCACCCACCGTGGCTTTCAGAACAGCGGGGTCCATACCCAGTTTCCCGGCCAGTTCTTCCACGGAGTCCGCCTTGTGGACTTCAGCCGATTTCCGCCCCAGAGCGGCTTCCAACTCCTTGTGGAATTCCAGGGGTTTGGCGCCTGGCGGGTTAGCCATGCCGACGTTCTTGTCCACGCCTTTTTCGAGCATGCGGCGGATAACCGAATCGTCAAAAATGGTCCACGAGAACTTTTCCGGGATGCGCGCATTGGCGTTGCCAACGGAACTGTCATAGAAAGCGATGCTTTCATCGCAGAAACGGTAGCCGCGCGGGTCCACCCAGAGGTCCGGCTGCGTGGCGGCGAATTCGAGCTGGCAGCCCATGGGAAATTCCGGGGCGACGGGACCTACGCGGTATATCTCTATGGTGCCGATGCCTTCTTCCGCGGCTCCGGCTTCCCAGGCCATGCGGATGCCTTCTCCCATCTTGTCCACGTTACCGACTATCATAAGATCTTTGTCCAGTTCATAGCCGGTGTACCTCTTGACCCATTCTTTATTATTGATGAAGCCTCCGGTGGCGATAACCACCGCCCTGGCAGTGATCCGGACTTCTTCATCGTTGTCTTCGATGATGACGCCGGTGATCTTGCCACCCTGCTTGAGAAGCCGTTTGACGGAGACCGAGGTCTTCATCTCGACCCCAAGTTCTCTCGCCTTCGTGACAAGGCACTTGACCACCGCTTCACCTTTACCTTTGACATGGTGGTAGGTGCGGGGGGAATCGGGCATATTGATGGTGGCGTCAAAGAACTCCACGCCCTGTTGCTGGAGCCAGTCGATAGTATCCGCGGACTCGTTGACGACCGCCCTGACCAGACGAGGATTGGCCCGCCAGTGGCTGTATTCCATGATGTACTTGAAAGCGTCGTCACGACTGTAGGTGATGTAACGGGCGCGCTGCAGGGAGCTTTCCACCGCAAATGTGCCCTCGAAGAAGTTGGACGTACCTCCGAAAGAACGCTGTTTTTCAAAAACTGCTACTTTGGCTCCGCCCTGGGCGGCGGTGACCGCGGCGGCCAGGCCGGTAGCGCCGGACCCGATGACAACGACATCAAATTCAGTCTGCATGATATTCACCTGCTTTCAGAATCTATAACAGCAATCTCCGTTATCCCTTTAGAAGGAAAGGACGAATCCTTCTTCCGTCTTTGGCTTACTCAGGATGACAAATCATCACTTTCTACAACTCATTCACTCGCTCTATGCGTAATCGCTCCAGAATTTGACGGGCCTGATGTGCGTCCTCAAATCGCACTGGAGGCAGCGATCGGACTCGGCGCGAGCGGACGGTTCGTCAAGCCCTTCATCCACAAGGCAGAAACAGGCCGTCCGCTCCTCTACCGGGGCGAATACACCTGCCTGGCGAGGCAGGGCAGCGAAGCCGTCCAGTTTGCCGATGCCGTCATCGGTCCTGGCCGCTTTCTTCTTTAGTTCGAGTTCACCGTCACCGCCCAGGAAGCGGTCTACAGCGGCGGCGGTCTTCCTGCCACCGGCAATAGCTTTTACTACCGAGGCCGTGCCGGTTACCGCGTCTCCGACGGCGAAGACACCCGAACGATCTGTCTCCAGTGTATAGGAATCGACTGACAGCAGCTTCTTATCATTGATATCGAGGCCGAAACCGGACGGAATAGCCGGCTTCTGCCCGACCGCAAATATGACGGTATCGGCTTCCAGGACATGTTCCGAGCCGTCTTTGACCTCGATCTGAGGCCGGCCGTCATCATCGAAAGAAAATGATTCAACGTCAAGGCATTCCACACCGGTGACGCTGTCCCCTTCGGTCAGTATCCGGGTAAAGGACGTGGCAGGATGAACGGCAACGCCTTCTTCCCGCGCTTGCCGGATTTCTTCCGGAGCAGCGAGCATGTCATCACGGCATTCCAGGCAGGCTACCTGTACCCTGTGCGCGCCGAGACGAATCGCCGTCCGGGCGCAGTCGAACCCGACACTGCCGCCGCCCAGTACCACGACCTTTTCACCGAGGCTCGGTGGCTCTCCTGCCTTCACACTACGCAGAAAATCCACGGCGGTGTAAACGTAAGTACTGTCTGAGCCAGCTAACGGCAGCTTCTGTCCGAGGTGTGTTCCGATCGCAATGATAATTGCCTCGAAACCCTGTTCGAATAACGCATCAACAGATTCGATATGGGAACACGTCCTGATTTCAAAACCGGTTTTTTGGACTTTCGCGATCTCCTTATCAAGTATCTCGGACGGAAGACGGTATTCCGGAATACCGTAGCGCATCATGCCGCCGGCCAGGGGCATGGCCTCGAAGACCGTAACCTGGTGCCCCTGCCGGGCCAGGTAGTACGCGGCAGTCAGACCGGCGGGTCCGGAACCTATGATCGCAACTTTTTTGTCCGTGGCAGGCAGGTTTTCGGTTTCAGCGGCCTCACCGGCGTGAAGCACGGCGAACCGTTTCAGGTCCCGGATGGAAATGGCTTCGTTGACGAAGCCGCGCTTGCAGGCGAGTTCGCAGGGATGGTCGCAGATGTATCCCAGGACCGCCGGGAAGGGCACTTTCTCCCATATCAGCGCCGCGGCTGTGTCATAATCTCCTTGCTTGATCAAGCGGACATAGCCGGGTACATCAATTTCCGCAGGGCAGGTATAACGGCACGGAACAAGCGCGGCCTTCCGGCTTTTCCCCTTAGTCAGTTCTTCCTTGTCCAGGATGGCCCCGGTGGGACAGACCTCGGCGCAGGCGCCGCAGAACCGGCAGCCGGCATCGGCCAGCGGCAGGTGGTTTTCCGTCCCGGCATAGCGCTCCTCCCCAGCTTCCCGGAAGTCCAGGATACCGACACCACGCAGGTCCCGGCAGGCGCGGATACAACGGCCGCAGAGGACGCACTTGTTCGGGTCGAGGACAAAGAGAGGGTTACCGGCATCGACGGGCAGCAGTTTGGACCGATGGTGTATCTCGAGGTCGTCCGTGGAAAAATACTGTTTGAGCGACTGGAGTTCGCAGTTGAGGTACTTGATGCAACTCCCGCAATCGGATGGGTGCGGAGTGAGGATCTCGATGATGGCCTGCTGCCGGCTCTTTTTCACAGCTTCGGTATCGGTCCTGACGATCATACCATCAGCGGCGGCCGTCGTGCAGGAAGTAGTGACACCTTCAACGCCTTCAATCTCCACCATGCAGAGCTTACAGTTGTCTACCGCGGGCAAGTCAGGGTGGTAACAGAGGTGGGGAATATACATACCGGCATCGAGGGCGGCTTCGAGAACGCTTTTACCGGCCACGGTGACGACCGTCCGACCGTCGATGGTGATGGTGATATCTTCCAAAAGAACCGGGACCTCCTCAGTATCGATAGCATGATACCATCAACAGGCCTTCAGATGCTATTCCGCCTGCACAGCCATAATCATGAAATACGTAGCGGTACTTATTCCAGCTGGCGGCGTTAACGGGATATGATGGTGCCAAGACATCCGTGTCCGGAGGTGGAAGGTGGGAAAGGGTATCATTGAAAGCAAAGATGCCAATGTAACCAACAAGCTTGTCGGAATTTCATGCAAGACGTTCGTGGGAACGAAGGTTTTCAACCGGCAAAAGCAGGAACTGGGAGAACTTCACGATCTGATGATAGATTTTCATAGCAACCGTATTATTTATGGCGTCCTATCGTACTCGGGATTCGCGGGCATGGGCAGGAAACTGTTCGCTATTCCGTGGGAGGCTATTTCCATCGACAGTGATTCATCGTTCATCAAAGGGGCTGAGAGACACCTGACAGTGAACATCCCGCAGGAAGCATTAAAGGAAGTGGAAGGCTTCGACGAGAATGATTGGCCGGATCTGCCCGACTACGAATGGCTGAAAGCGGTCTATGCCAAGTACGGCTACCGCCCTTACTGGGAAGAGAACAAGACTCCCGTTTAAGCTGCAATAAGCACCCTCCGAAAAACACCAGAGACCTCCGGCATGTACTTGAGATCTCTGGTGTTTTTGCAGGATTTACGCTCCGTACTTGTTCTTTCGCGGCAGAAGTTGTATATTCCGTATGATTCGATGTTCGTTACCATCCCATTGAAGAAAGCACGCCGGAGTGTATCTCGCCCATCGGATCAATGTCCAGTCCTGGACTTTGCTCTTATGCGGCAACATGTCCGGGGATTACTCAATGTCCGGTACCGGAAAGGAACGATGACTCATGACTGACACAAAGTACGGGAACTTGATCGTCGAAGCTCCGATAGCTCCATCAAAATATTTCCCGCAAATCAAGGCCCCTCAAATCAATGTGTGGGGAGAGGAACACCTGCACGGCTTCAATTTCATGATGAACTGGTCATATCTCACGGAGCCGTTCGTGGTGGTTGACCACGCCCATACTCATGAATTCGACCAGGTCATCTGCCTCATCGGGGGAGACCCGACGAACATAAAGGAGTTCGGCGGCGAGATTGAAATGTATTTCGGGGATGAACAGGAAAAACACGTGATAACCAGCCCCTCCTTCATCTGCGTACCCCGGGGCACGGTGCACTGCCCGCTCGTCGTTAAAAGAGTGGACAAACCCATCGTCTATATGGACTTTCCGTTGACCGGCTCCTACAGGAAGAAGGAATAGGGACCGATCTGGTCACAATGAATTTAAACATGCAGGAGGTACCATGAGCGGTATCAGAAAAGTAAAAGCGGCAGTCTGCTACGAGTACGGCAAGCCCCTCGTCATGGAAGAAGTCAACCTGGAGCCACCGGGGAAGGGCGAGGTGACCATTCGCTGTGCCGCGACATCCATCTGCCACAGCGACATCCACATGATCAAGGGAGAACACGGCCCGTGCCAGTTGCCCGCGGTGGCTGGTCACGAGACATGCGGCTGGGTGGAGGAG
The DNA here is from genome assembly GCA_964595455.1 of uncultured Dehalococcoidaceae bacterium. GTDB lineage: Bacteria > Chloroflexota > Dehalococcoidia > Dehalococcoidales > RBG-16-60-22 > DAOUEG01. The sequence continues at coordinate 30,123 of CAZQQL010000002.1, read as the reverse complement.
GTCGGGGAAGGTGTAGACTACGTCAAACCGGGCGACCTCGTGGTCTACACGCTGATTCCCGCAGCCTGCGGACAGTGTTACTACTGCAATATCGGCGAACACAACCAATGCCTGAACAGCCAGATAGTGACACGTAGCCCCGGCCGGCTGACCACGAAAGACGGTACGCGGATCTACCAGTGGTACGGCACCATGGCGACTTTTGCAGAATACGCCACCGGCCTGGCAACGAACCTGGTCAAGATACCGAAGGACACCCCTGTTGACCTGGCGGCCCTGCTGAGCTGCGGTGTCATCGCGGGGTATGGAGCCGTGGTGAACCGGGCTAAAGTCAAGCCCAACCGCAGTGTCATCGTCATGGGTTGTGGGGGTGTCGGGCTCAATGCCATCCAGGGCGCGAAGTTCGTCGGGGCTTACCCGATCATCGCCGTGGATATGAACGACAAGAAACTAGACCTGGCCAAGCAGATGGGGGCCACGTTCACCATCAATGCCAGGAAAGAGGACGTCACCGCCAGGGCCGCCGAACTGAACTACGGACTGAAAGCCGATAACGTCATCGTGGCAGTGGCCGGCATCGAAACTCTCAGGCTGGCCTTCACGCTATCGGCTAAGAACGGGACGACGGTGGTGGTCGGGCACGGGTACGGTGAGGAGATGTCCGCGTGGATGCCGGTTGAATTCTGCGGCGGCAAGGTACTGACCGGCAGCGCGATGGGAGCAGTAAGACCGAGGATCGAGATACCGCGCCTGCTGGAGCTGTACCGGTGCGGCCGGTTCAAGCTGGACGAGCTTGTCAGCGGCCATTACTCCTTCGACCAACTCGATAAAGCTCTGGCTTCCATGGAAGCCGGGAATGCGATACGTAACGTCATCATGTTCTAGGGCTTGAATCAGTTTCCAATGTGGGGTGGCGCTCGCTGAGCGAGCGCCACCCTTTTGTTTTTGCTAAATCCTGAACTTGCCATCCTTATAGAATACTGCGTCGTCAACCCGGATCTCACCCTGGCGCATATCGCAGATCATGTCCCAGTGGATAGCGGACCGGTTGAGGCTGCCGCTTTCCGGGTAACCGGCCCCGAGCGCCATGTGGAAGCTGCCGTTAATCTTCTCATCGAAAAGGATCTCGCGGGTAAAGCGGTCGATGCCCTCGTTGGTACCGATGGCAAACTCACCAACGTAGCGCGAGCCTTCATCGGTATCGAGTTTCTCCTGGAGGAAAGCCTGGTTCTTTTCCGCCGTGGCTTCCACCACCTTGCCCTGCTCAAAACGGAGCCTGATGCCGGCCACTTCCCGGCCGTCGTAGATGGACGGGTACGAGAACAGGACCGTGCCGTTGACGCTGTTCTCCACCGGGCCAGTGAAAATCTCGCCGTCGGGCATATTGAGACGGCCGTCACAGTTGATGAAAGGGCGGTCCGTGATATCGAGGGTAAGCTCCGTGCCCGGAGCGGTTATCGCCACATGCTTTTTTCCCTTGAGCCAATCGATGTACCGCTGCTGGCGTTCTGAGAACCTTTTCCAGTAGCCGACGGGGTCTTCGAGGTCGGGCAGGCAGGCGCCATAAAGGAAATCCTCGTATTCGGCGAGGCTCATTTCGGCGTCCTGGGCATAGGCGGCGGTGGGAAAGTTGGTGACCACCCAGCGCATCTCACCCCTGGCTGACCTGTCCAGGATGGTCTCGGTCAGTTCCCTTCGTGAGGTACTGCGCATGACCAGTCTGGAGGGGGGCACCGAGGACAGCCCCTTGGTGTTGGATTCCCCGCCGACGTGGATGCGGACATCGTAAGTCTCCGCGATGATACGGGAGATCTCCGAGACGTACTTCAACTGGTCGTCCCCGGCATGCTTGAAGAGCAATTCCATGATGCCGTCCGGCTGCATGAGGAGAAAGGGATGGCCTCCCGCCTTGAGGACCCGGGCATATATCTCTTTCAGCAATGGTTCGGCGCCGGCATCGCCTTCGATGGATACTTTGTCTCCGGGCTTGACGGCGACGGAGTAATCGACGAGGAGTTCAGCCAGTTTGCGGACCCTGATATCAACCATGAATAGGCCTCCGATCATAATTAGTGGTTTCTTCGTATTGTAACAGATAGATTCGTTCTGTCATTTTCAGTTTTATACAATTTTCTCAGGCTCAAAGGGACCGAATATTTCAGGTCATGTTTCACCCTGGAGGAGCCGTAGCCCGGCTTCTCATGACCATAGCTGTTATTTGTTTTCTTACGACCAGTTTTCTATTGCCGGTCGGTTTTCTTACTTCGTTGACAGGTGCAGCTATCCAATGTACGGCGACCGGTGGGTACCGCAAGCGGTACCCACCCTACGGCTCATACTTCATTCTGTGAGAGGCCGCGGGCAAGATGCCGCGCTACCCATTCGTGCTCACCATAAAGCCTGCGCGCAAACAAATTATAGAACATATTTTCTAGTATTGTAAAGTAAGTTTTGTCACTTATTTTCGCACCAGGAAACAAGGCAGCAGAAGGGCAGGCGAAGCAGATAGGCTACCCTTTATACCGTATACGCTGGTATAGTATACTATGTTATTATCTACCCAGGGACAAAAAGGACAAACGAGCATGAACATCGAGAACAGCGCGAAGCTGATCGCCAAGGACATCAAGGCCCAGGCTGCCGAGTTGAGGGTGGACACGCTGCTGCTTTTTCTGAACGCTTCGGACATCATTTCACGTTTCGTGGACATCGAGGCGAGGGAACATCCTATCACGCGGGCCGGTTTCAACGTACTGCACCTGCTCATCCTGCACAACACCGTGATGATGCCGACGGAAATCAGCCGCAGGACGTTCCGGTCCAAGCATGCCGTGACGAAGATACTGGATACTCTGGAAAAGCAGGGTTTTGTGAAGCGGATGGAGGTAGGGAGCGATACCGACCGCCGGGTGAGGAATGTGACGATCACCCAGAAAGGCATCGATCTGGTGAAGAAGGCGACCACCCAGTCCCGTGAGCGGAGCAGCAAGATGCTGTTCCGCTCGCTGAACGAAGAACAGCTTACGTCGCTCAACCAGATATTGAAGATAATGAAGAAGGATGCTCTGGAGCTTATCCAGGAGTTCGACAGGGAGAAAGAGGGGGGCAAGTAGTCATTGTTTCAAGCCCGGCCGAGGGTAAAACGCCCGTGCTGCCCTGAGGTTGCGGAGAAGGCTCCGCTTTGTCTAAAGAACCATGAACAATCAGGCTGTAGCCTTGCATTCGCAGGACAGAATCCGCGATCATTTGCAAATTAGTAACAATTGACACTATCTAGGCTTTGATGGTATCATGTTCACCGATTAATCCGCCCTGTTCCCACCGTCTCGCACAACCAATAGCGTCAAAGGAATTTCACCGATGCTGAGCGTGTACCGGGTCCTCGATCTTACCAACGAAAAAGGTTTTTTCTGCGGCAGGCTGCTCGGAGACCTGGGAGCGGACGTCGTCAAGATCGAACCTCCCGGCGGCGATCCATCCCGTCATCTCGGGCCTTTCTTCCATGACGACCCCGGACCGGAAAAGGGCCTCAACTGGCTGGCCTTTAATGCCAGCAAACGCGGCATCACCCTGGATATCCTTTCGGATGATGGGCGTGAGGTTTTTAAAAAGCTCGCTGCTGGGGCTGACGTCGTCATTGAGTCCTTCCAGCCCGGCTACATGGAAAACATCGGGCTCGGTTACGAGATATTGAGCGCCGTCAATCCCGGCATCGTATTGACCCGCATCAGCGCCTTCGGGCAGGAAGGGCCGTACCGGGACTACAAGGCCGATGACCTGGTCGTACGCGCTCTCGGCGGGATGGTCTTCAACGTCGGCGACCCGGACCGTCCGCCGCTTACGACGACCTACCGGCATTCCTTCCTCGCCGGCGCCGCCCACGCCGCCATCGGAACGATCACCGCTCTCTATCACCGGGCCATGACCGGCCGAGGCCAGGTCGTCGATGCCCCCACGCAGATGGGGCTGGGTTTCGTCGGATCCGCGGAACAACAGCTTCCCTGGGTGCTGCAGCAGACGATACCACGGCGGCAGGGTCGAAGGCGCTTCACCACCCAGACGAAGGATGGTAACCTCTACTACCAGCCGATCCTCTGGCGTTGCAAGGACGGCGATATTTCCTTTACGCTTGCCACCGCCGCCATGGCCGCCAGCCACAGGGCAATCATCGAAAGCATGCGTGAAGACGGCCTCGATACCACCGCACTGGACCGCTGGGACTGGACCAGACCGCATGACGGCGAATGGACCGCGGGAGACCTGAACGCCGTCATGGCCGCGCTGGAGCAGTTCTTCCTCAACCACACCAAGGACGAATTGTTCCGCCTGTCCCGCGAGAAAGGCGTCCACATCGGGATCTGCCTCAACGTGGCAGACGCCCTGAAGTTCCCACAGTACGTCGAGCGCGATTTCTGGAAGCAGGTGGAACACCCTGAACTCGGCGCGACGCTGACATATCCCGGCCCGTTCGTACGGTTCAGCGACGCCGAGTGCGGCTTCCGTTCCCGCGCCCCGCACATCGGCGAGCACAACGAGGAAGTCTACACCGGCCTCGGCATTTCAAAACAGGAACTCACGGCCCTGAAAGAGGCCCGCATTATCTAAGGAGCGAGCATGACAGATCCGCCCTTCAAGGGATTGAATGTCATCGATATGACCTGGTCCGGCGCCGGGGTCTTCATCCTCAATTACCTCGCTCATTACGGCGCGACCGTCGTCCGCGTTGAGAGTGCGAAGCAGCCGGACCCCATCCGGCGGGTCTTTTCCTATACCAACCTGACCAACGATTCCCCCAACGCCATCAGCAGGAGCGTCATGTTCGCCTTCAGCCACCCGGCAAAAAAATACAGCATGACCCTCAACCTGAAGAACCCGGACGCCCTGGCGCTGTTCAAGAAACTGGTGGCCTGGGCGGACGTGGTCGGTGAGTGTTTCCCGACCGGCGTCATGGAGCGGTTCGGCCTCGGGTATGACGTCCTGAAGAGCATCAAGCCGGACATCATCATGCTGCGGAGCTGCGGCTACGGCCACACCGGCCCGATGGCCGGTCAGGGCGGCTTCGGGATGACGCTGGCGGCTTACGCCATGGCTTACTCGCTGGCTCGCTGGCCGGACCGCGGCCCGGTACCGGTCTCAAGCTACTACTCGGACCAGCTTTCACCGCTGCTCAGCATGTTCGGCCTGGTTGCCGCGCTCGATTATCGCCGCCGCACCGGCAAGGGACAATGCATCGACCAGTCCCAGGTTGAATCCACGCTCAACTACTTTGCCCCGGTGGTCCTCGATTACTCCGCCAACAGGCGGCAATTGAGCGTCAAGGGCAACGCCTGCGACTATGCCGCCCCGCACGGCGTGTACCGCTGCCAGGGCGATGACCGCTGGGTTGCCATCGAGGTCTTCACGGATGAGGAATGGCGCAGCTTCTGCCGGGTCATCGGCGGTCCGGCGTGGACAGCCCGTTTCGATACGCTGTCCGCCCGCCTGGCCGCCCGGGAAGAACTGGACAGGCTCGTCGAAGCGTGGACCATCGAGCATACGCCGGAAGAGGTCATGGCCCGGCTGCAGGCCGCCGGAGTGGGCGCCGGCGTCGTGGCAGACGCCCGTGACATCTATGAAGACCCGCAGCTCAAACACTACTGTTATTTCAGGGAAGTCGAACACCCTTACATCGGCAAGGTGAACTACGCCCATCCGCCGGCTTTCAAGCTGTCCGAGGTCGATTCGGAAGTCTGGCGGTCGTCGGTCCTCGGCGAACATAACGAATATGTCTGCCGGGAAGTCCTCGGTATTTCGGATAACGATTACGCAAGGCTCGTCGAAGCAAAGGCCTTCGAGTAGGACCGGAGGTACAGAAAACATGCTGGATTTCAGCTTTTCCGAAGAGCAGATCATGCTCCGCAATATGTGCCGCGATTGGGGGCTCAAGGAACTGGCCCCGACCTACAAAGACCGCGTCCGGGAACGACGTATACCCCCTGAGTTGATCCTTCAGGCCGGGAATCTTGGCCTCCTGGGGTTGAACACGGCAGAAGAGTACGGCGGCAACCCGAAGGACGCCATTACCGTGGGCGTCGTGGTGGAAGAACTGGCCCGCCACGCCGATGACGGGGCCTGGCTGGTGTTCAACAACTACGGCCTGGCCGGGATCATGGCGCTCGGCTGCGAAGAGCTCAAGCAGGAATGGCTGCCGGCCCTCGTCTCCGGCGAGAGAACCGTGTGCATGGGCGCGACCGAGGCCGAAGCCGGCTCAGACCTAGCGAATTTGAAATCGACGTTCCGCAAGGACGGTGATTATTACATCCTCAACGGGGAGAAGAACCGGGTCACCTTTGCCACCCAGGGCCACGCCATGATGGCGCTGGCCAAGGCGGACCCGTCCACCCGGCGGCTGACCCCGTTCCTCGTGCCATTCGATACCCCCGGCATCACCATCAACAAGATAGATGACATCGGCTGCGAGTCCCTGGAGGGCGGCATCGTTTCCATGGAAGACGTCCGGCTGCACAAGAATTACCTGCTCGGGGACGAGGAAGGCAAAGGATTCCAGGTGACCATGCGGACGTTCGACTGCCTGCGAGCCTTCGGATCGCTGGAATCGCTCGCCAAGGCGCAGACCATCCTGGATGAGACCGTAGAATACGTCAAGCAGCGCGTGCAGTTCGGCAAGCCGATAGCGAAGTTCCAGGGAACGTCCTTCCGCATTGCCGAATGCGCCACGTACCTGGAACTCGGCCGGTGGTTGTGCTACCGTGTTCTCTGGATGAAGGAAAACGGCCAGCCGCACAGCAAAGAGTCAGCTATGGTAAAATGGTGGTGCCCGCGTACGGCTTTTAACGTCATTCATGAATGCCTGCTGGTCCACGGCCACTACGGGTACAGCAAGGACCTGCCCATCGAGCAGCACCTGAGGGACTCCCTGCTGACCGAGATCGGGGACGGCATGGCGGAAGTTATGAAGCTCATCATCTGCCGCAATATGATCGGCAGAGAGTATGTAGACTGACCGGTGTCCTGAGAGCCGGCAAGAAATAAAACAAGGAGACTAATCAATGAAGATCACCAGTGTCGAAGCAATCCCCGTGTCCCTGCCGTTCAAGAAACCCATGGTCATGTCCGGTTCCGCGGTGACGGCCGCGCATACCGTGGTGGTCAAGCTCCACACGGATGAAGGCATCACCGGCGTCGCCGAATGCGGCGATACTTCCATGTGGTACATGGGGGAAAGCCAGGATTCCATCTTCCACAACGTGACGAAGGTCTTTGCGCCGATACTTCTCGGGGAAGACCCGTTCCGGATAGAAGTCATCGTCGCCAAAATGGACAAGGCCGCACGCATGAACAACCACTCCAAGGCCGTTATCGACTACGCCCTCCATGATCTCATGGGTAAGGCGCTGGGGGTACCGGTCTACAAGCTCCTCGGTGGTCTTTCCAACCCGAAGATCAAGCTGGCCTATGTCATGTCCTCCGGCACGCCGGAACAGGTAGCCGCCCAGGCCAAGAAGCTCGCCGCGGCCGGGTACGGTGGCCTCAAGCTGAAGGTCGGCGCCAACGTCGTCGATGATGACGTCCAGATGGTGGCCGAGGTCCGCAAGACCGTCGGCAGCCAGGTGAAAATCATGACGGACACCAACGGCGGCTGGAACTATACCCAGGCGCTCCGCTTCCTCCAGGCGGTCGGCAAGTATGATGTCTTCCTCGCCGAGCAGCCGATACCGTGGTGGGACCATGACGGTCTGGCCAGGCTGCGCCGCAAGGTTGATGTACCGATATTCGCCGACGAGTCCGCGCAGGAACTCAACGACCTCATCAAGCTGTACGAGCGGGACGCCATCGACGGGTTCTTCCTCAAGGTCCCCAAGGCCGGCGGAATCCACAAATCGCAGAAGTTCGTGGCTATCGCGCAGTCGATGGGCCTTCTCGTCATGACCGGCTGTATGATCAACTCGGGTCTCGGCGCCGCCGTCGAAGCCCACTTCCTGGCTTCCATGGAATGGCTGGGCAGGATCGAGCAGGAGTCCATCGGACCGCTCAACCTGTACGACCTCATCGAGACCAACGGCCAGGCCATTCCGGACGATCTCGGCCTGGGCTGCCCGAAGTATGAAAAAGGCTATCTCTATCCGCCCGAAGGTCCCGGCATGGGCATCGAGTTGAATGAAGCCGCCGTCAAGAAGTTCGCCACTCCCGGCAAGCAGGCGGTAACGATCAAGGCATAGTCCTCCGTCATACACATGCTGGATATTGCCCCGCTCATCCTTCGAGAGACATGGGATGAGCGGGGTATTTTAACAATTCAGCCTCACCTCCAGCCTTGTTTTTGCGTTGCTACCCTCTTTCAGGGAGGAACGAACTGCATACAACCCAAAACACTTCATCGTTTGCCAACCATGAATGTTCGTAGTATAGTCCCAATGACCGATATTCGAGTACGGGAGGGGAGAAATGACAGAAGAGAAGAAAGAAGAACAGAAGACAGATGCTCAACAGACGGCCGAGAAGTTCGGGGAGATGTTCAAGGCGTTCGGGAAGGCGATGGGGGAGGTTTTCAATGACCCGGAGCTGAAGAAGCGGGCCAACGAGTTCGCGGAGAGCGCGAAAATATCTGCAAAGACGCTGGCGGACCGGTTCAAGGACGAAGATGTGAAGGAGAGGTTCCGGAACGTTGGGAAGGCGGCTGAGGACTTCGGGAAGAGTGTGGCGGACAGCTTCAAGAGCACGAAAAAGAACGGCCAGTGACAGGCCGGTAACAGCCTCACCATCGCACGCTTTGTACGTGCTGCTGCTCTGCTCTCCCGGCATGGTTTACCCTGTTTTCGGGGATGCTTTGCCGGGAGTTTTTTTCTTTATTACGCAAGATTTTAGCTCCCAATATTACAGAGACCTATTACAATTGGATATGTAGAGGTCATGGAAACAGAAACTATCACCGCCATAGCCCTGGGGATCGGACTGGCGGCGGCGGCCGGCTTCAGGGTTTTCGTGCCGATGCTGGTAGCCAGCATCGCGGCTTATTTCGGCGTATTTCCCGCCCAGGAGGGGTTCATGTGGCTGAGCACCCTGCCGGCAATGATATGCTTCGGGACGGCAACGCTTTTCGAGATCCTGGCCTACTACATCCCGGTCATCGATAACTTCCTCGATACCATCACTACGCCGATGGCAGTATTAATGGGAACCCTGTTGCTGACCTCGGTGCTCCCCATCGATAACGACCTGCTCAAATGGCTGACCGGGTTCATCGTAGGCGGCGGAGTCGCGGCCACCGTACAGAGCGCTACTGTGCTGACAAGGTTTGTTTCAACAACTGCGACCGCAGGAACGGTGAACCCGGCCGTCGCGACCACGGAACACGCAGCGGCCGTGGGTACGTCGCTGTTGTCGCTGGTCATCCCGCTCATCGTTGTTTCTGTGTTAGTGATACTGGCCGTCCTGGTCCTGATCGTGTTCCGGAAAAAGTTCCTCAAGCGATAGTCTTGCTATCCGGTTACTGCACCGGGTGGGTGGTAGCAGCGATGAGTTGCTTGCCATTTACAAGCTCCACGTTGTATAGTCGCTGATAGTGCCTGTTACCGAAGGTATACTGAAAGGAGAGCGCCATGACGCCGGAACAAATGGAAGCCAGGATCACGGAACTGCAAAACCAGGTTACCGACCTGCAGCAGAAGTACGCCTATCTCGATGACATCAACCAGGTCAAGCGGCTGCAGCGGGCCTACAGTTATTACGTCATGCGGATGATGAAGCAGGAGGTCATCGACTGCTTTGCCGAGCACCCGGAGACCGCCCTGTACTGGCTGGAAGGCGCCTACTTTGGCAAGGACGCGGTGCGGCGGTATTTCGAGACCAATGACCCGGGTACGGGCCAGCCGGCGGAGTTCTTCCACCAGGTCATGCCGATCGCCGGGGTGGTGGACGTGAAAGGCGACAGGGCCTGGGGTCGATGGTATACGTTCGGAACCCACTCCCTGCCGGCCGATAGCGGCACATTCAGGAAATCCTGGGTGGCCGGCGTGTATGAGATCGAATATATCAAGCAGGACGGGGTCTGGAAGTTCCTCGTCATTCGCTGGTATATCCCCTACACGGTTTCTATTCCGGATGAACTGTGGCGCTGGCCGAACACCATCCGAGAGGGCATGGCGAACCCGCAGGGGCCGCACATTCCCCCGCCGGCGGATATCCCGTTCGACTACGATGACCCGCGTTTCATGTACGGGTATGTCCTGCCGTTCCACTACAAGCACCCGGTGACGGGCAAGGACGTGACCGACATGGAGAACAACGAGCGGATCATCAAAGAACATAAGGAGAGAAGATAACGGATATCGTCACTGCATGAAGAGAAAAGTCACCCTCAAATATTTCCAGGACGAACGCTTGGCCGAAATGGTAAAACGCACCGGTCACCGTATGCTTGGCGTATGGGCAAGGGAGTGCGCCGAGCGGGTCATGCCTCTCTTCGAGGAACGATACCCGGACGACGCGCGTCCACGGAACGCCCTGGAGACGCTGCAGAGATGGATAGATACGGGCGAGTTCCGGATGAGCGTTATCCGGGGGGCGTCGCTGGGGGCGCACGCGGCGGCGCGTGAAGCCGGGACTGACACACCGGCCCGGTCCGCCGCCCGGGCTGCCGGGCAGGCCGTCGCCACGGCGCACGTACCCCGGCACTCCATCGGCGCGGCGATGTACGTTCTGCAGGCCGTCTACCGGACTAATGGTGAAGCTGAGCGGGAACAATCCATAGCAGCAGAAAGAGATTGGCAGTACCGCCGGCTGTTGGAACTGGCCCAGCAGCCGGAAGAAACAGGCAGCCTTCAATGACATTCAGGAAACGGACATACCGGAACCCGGCTGACCTCTGGCGCGACCTCATGGTGCCATTTAAAAACAGGAAGCTCCTCAAGAAAGCCGCTGACGAAAACCTGGTATCACCGGCGTTCCGGGAGCGGCTGATGCTGGCAGTTACCGGAGTCAACGGCTGCCGGTACTGCTCGTATTTTCACACGAAGCAGGCATTGAAAAGCGGCGTCGGGCCGGTGGAGATCAGCAGGCTGCTGGAGGGAGACGTTGCTGATTGTCCCGGAGATGAAGCTGCGGCAGTGCTCTTCGCGCAGCACTGGGCGGAATCAAACGCCCGGCCTGATCCGGAGACCGTTCAGAAGCTCCGTGAAGCATACGGTCCGGAAAAAGCCCGGATCATCACTACGTATCTGCACATGGTACGGACCGGGAACCTGCTGGGCAACACCTGGGACTACCTGATGTACCTGGTGACGTTCAGGTGGATGAGAAAGACGGTTTAGCTGTCCGGTCTGAATGAAAGCTTCCCCCTCATCTTAATCTTCTCCCGCGAGGGGAGAAGAAACTGGCTTTGCTTGATTGGCCGGTTATGGTATGATTACCAGATTTGCGAATAATCAAATGTAGTTAATTGTGAACAGGAGGCAGGCTGATGGACAGCAAGACATCGGCGTTCAATAACCTGGCGCACATCGGGATGGTGGTCCGGGACATGGAGAAAGCCATCGAGCGTTTCGCAGCACTGGGGATAGGCCCTTTCAAGCCCCGGATCCTTCCCGCCGAGAACCGGGAGACGTACCGGGGCAAGCCATTCAATCCCGCAGAGAGGGTGAAAATCCAGATAACCCGGATAGGGAACATGGAACTGGAGTTGATACAGCCGCTCGAGGGGCCGTCGCCGCACCGGGAATTCCTGGATGTCAAGGGCGAGGGCATCCAGCACCTCGGTTTTATGGTTGACGACCTCGGCGGCGCGGTGAAGGACCTGACCGAGGAAGGCTCCGAGGTGATGCTGACGTCCGAGTTCCCCGGCGGGGGCGGCGTGGCCTACCTGGACCTGAACGCTGCGGACCTGATCGTGGAACTGGTACAACCCGGCAAGCGGTAGAGACTGCGGTCAGTAACCGGTAACTCCACCGATGTTTGACACTGCACCACAACCAGCATAAACTATTTTCATAACCTGAGAAGCAAGAAAACCGGCACCATGTCATATGGTGTGCGGGACACGGAAAGGAGAAATCTGAATGACTTCAAAGTACGGCAAGTATATTACGACGGAGTTAAAGCGCAATGTCGTCATGCCCGGCTACAAGGGCCCCCAGCTTATCCGGCAGGGGTATGCGGACGGCCACCGGCTGGGTCTGGAGCACGTTATCTGGATGGACAACGAGGTCCTGCCCGGCGGTTTCTATGGTGAGTACACGTGGCAGTGGCCTTCCACGATGAAGGACCAGATGCAGATGCAGCGGATGCCCGCTCCGGAGATCGTTACACCGGAACTGGTCAAGAGCGGGAAGGTTCCCGGCATCGCGCCTCACGCGCACCCGTTCATCGAGATCTTCAGCTATTTCGGCACCAACGTCGATGATCCCTCCGACCTCGGCGGAGAAATCGAATTCTGGCTGGAGAATGAGAAATTCGTCTTCACGAAGAGTTTCATGGTCTATATCCCGGCGAACATGGAGCACTGCCCGCTGGTCTTCCGGCGGATGGACGCCCCGATGTTCCACATGACCCTCGGTTCCGGCGACAAGTACGTCTAGGCCGGTAGCGCACCGATGAAGAAAGAAAAAGAGGTAATGAGATAATGGGAAAAAACGCCGTATACGGTGTCGATAAAGCCAAGGCCAATCCGAAATACCCCGCTTACCGGACCAAGACGGACCCGAAGATCGTCAAACCAGTCATCACGGTGGATGACGAGGTCGTCCCCGGCGCACAATTCTACGCCGATACCAAGTGGATAGCTCCGGGCTCGAAGACGGAAATCAAGCTCTGCGAATCCCACACCCACGAATTCGGGGAAATGCTGGGGTTCTTCGGCTTCAATTACGACAACATCCAGGACCTCGGGGCAGAGATAGAGATCATCATCGATAACGAGGTCAACATCGTCGACCGGAGCTTCACCGCCTACATACCTCCCGGCGTGCAGCACGGTCCCATCATCGTCCGGAACGTCAAGCGGCCCATCTTCTGGGTCTCCTCAGGCCGCGCTCCCCGGTACGAGTAGCCGCCAGCGAGCATCAAACAACAAACCGGAGTCAGGAGGGACAGATTGGAAAAGAAGAAATATATGGACCGCCTCATCAGCGACCTCGGCTATGAAGCGACCCACGTGATGAAAGTAGACCGGAACCGGCTTTCGGACTTCATGTCCGTAGACTGTACCTGGTTCTGGAGCAGCCAGGCCAACCAGGTAGTGGACGGGACCCGTACCAGCCCGGAGAACCAGGTAATCGGCTTCGTCGGGGCGAACACGGAAGACCCGTTCAGCCTGGCGGGTGAAATGACCGTCTGGGTGGATGGCAAGAAGAACGTCATCAACAAGAGCAGCCTCATCTTCGTACCCGCCGGGGTACCGTTCGGACCGGTGCAGATCAACCACATGGAGCGTCCAATATTCTACACGAGCATGGGCGTGCTGCCGGACCCCAAGGACAAGCGCGATCCCAACCTGCCGCGGTACACCATCATCGACCATACCAAGGAGAAGGCCGTCACGCCTCCCGCGCCGACCAACGGCAAGATGACGCTGAAAGGCGCCCGCCTGCTTCACATGGAAGACGACATGGCCAAGGGCTCCTTCTACGTGGACTTCGTCTGGTTCTACGAGGGCTACGGCCAGGCGCCGATGGGCATCCACGACCATGAATGGCCGGAACTGATGGTCATGACAGGCTGCGATCCGCAGCACCCGTACGATCTCGGCGGCGTTTTCAGCGTCGCTATGGGCGAAGAAACCTACTACCTGTCCAAGAGCACGATGGTGTGCATTCCCGCCCATGTCATGCACTGCCCCTGGAAATTCCTCCAGGTGGACAAACCGACGCTGGCATTCACGGCCAGTCCATCCGGCATGTACTACAGCTCTGAAAAGGGCGAATGGTAGAGCCCAAGGGGCGGCTCCGGCCGCCCCCTTTTTGTATCCATATAATGACAGGAGGCCAGACATGACCCGAGAAGAATTCCTGGAATACATGGACCACTTCAACAACCACCGCTGGGACAAGGTCACGAGTTATTTCGGGGAGGACTTTACCCTGGAATACCCGGACAGTTTCGGGCATCCCGGATCGCCGGCGAACACGCTGCACAGCCCGCAGGAGTTCATCGCCAATTACCAGGCCATCGCCTCCACCACGCGGGAAGTGCTCAACCTGGGCGCCTTCATGGAACTGGGCAACCAGTTCTTCGTGGAGTTCGTAACGGAGTTCCACGTTTTTGCGGACGCGCCGGAGGGCGTGCATTCCCTGGGCAAAAAGGGCGACGTCATCGTGATGAACCAATGCGTGTTGTACGATGTTGATGAGAAGGGCAAATTCAAGCGGATCCGCATCTTTCACCACCGGTACCTTGACGCTTCCTACGCCAAGCACTAAATCCGATATTTTTTCGGTTAGTTTTTCCTTTCAGGGGCGGCTTTGGCCGCCCTTTTTGTTGAATTATTTTGCGGCCTTCTTCAGCTTCGGATCGAAGAGCCTGACCACCTGTTCTCTCAAATACCTCTGAACGAAGGAATTGACGGTGCCGTCCGGGTAAATGATTCGATTATTGATCAGCTTTCTCAGCTTGTTTTCCAGAGCACGGGCGGGCATAGATATGCCGATGCTTTCCTTGAGCCTTACCAAGATCATAGATGGTGTTAGCCCATAGCCATTCCCAGGCTTCAGCATCAGACCGGCCTTTGTATTCAGTGAGAGTGTCAGAACATGTGACATCCAGGTTCGTCCAGGCAATCACTATCTTTGCCAGATCAGGACTTTCAACGAGAATGAGTACTCCTTCCGGTTTCTCGTTCAGTTTACTCGAAGCTAATTTTTCGGAATATATCTTTTCTATCATTATTTGCATCTCCGTTCATTGTGGAGATAAAAATGAGCTATATGCGCGAGAGATGTACCGCGTGAAAAGCTCTTGTTAACACACTCTAAAACTAAATCAATCGCCAAGTTCAATTCCTTAGCTTCTGTTTTCTCCATAAAAAAAGTAAGCATGACTGGAGAATTGATCAATGGTCCGACAGGATCCTTCTCGACCAATACAGGCATTTCCAAATTTGACAATCGTTGGAGATACTCCAATTGCTTTTCGCTTTCAGGAAGCAAACCGATCAACTCTTCTTGGTCGTTCAATTGAAGCAATCTCTGTATGAGGACTGCCCTTCGTTCAGGGATTTCCTTTCCAGATAGTCGGTTCAGTGTCGCTAAATATAACCTTGCCTGCTGGTCATCAAGATTCCAGATCACACAATCTACCATCTGTCTATTCAAAGACCGAAGAACCTGTAAACGGTTATGCCCATTTATCACTTGAAACTTATCAACTTCGCAAGGGTGCTTTCTTACCGTCAAAGGTTCATACCTACCAGTTTGCTCTATATGGAGCCGTAATTTCCTGATGGTCTCCGCTCTCATGAAGTTACTATTTTCCGGGTGGGCAACGAGGAGGTCAATTGGTAAACGCGCAATTTTATTCATTTCGGTCATAGTTTTGGCTACATGTTCCAATTTAGCTGTTTCTCACTTTCTGGCCAATTGCCGGCGATGCTGCAAAATCCTCCAATATCCGGGTTCATACAACCACAAATCGATGTTTCCATCCCATATTCTTCTGCGATGCTTCTAAAGCGTTGATAAATTCCTTCCCTAATATTTCGTGGAAGAGGAATGATTGTGGAATTGGACGCATGGACTGAAATCCTTTTTGCCTCTCTATAGAGATCCAGCGTTTTTCCCAGTTGTTGGCTAACCGAAATATGATGCCTGATCGAGGCCAGAATGGCCGGTCTCAGGAAAAGAGCACTAATCGAAATACAGGTAATTCCCGTCGTGGAAATGGATTGCAGAAGGGCATTAATGTCTTTGACAGTATCGGTAATACCAGGTATAATCGGCACTATTCTAGCTCTGACGTCAATGCCGCCATTGGACATAAGTGTCATCTGGCGAAGACGAGTGTCGACACTTGCCGCGTAAGGTTCGAACAAACGTCTAGTTTGTTCGTCATGAGTAATAAGGCCTATTTGCGCCTTGACCATATTTGCGTTTTGTAAAAGGAGATGCAGAGTTTGTTCTGGAATTTCTCCTTTGGTTACCAAGGCAACACCGATACCTTTATAAAACAACGATTTCAATAGCGCATGGGAAATATCAAGAACCTCAGGAATGGGTTGGAACATATCGCTTGAAGGACTGAAATAAACCGCATGAGGTTTCGTCTTCCGTCTTGAGAGCTCCCTACCAATTTTGTCAACTATATCCTTATAAATTACGACCTTATTTTCACCAGGAAAACTTCTGTAGCTTTTCGCGTAGCAATAAATACATGCATGGGCGCAGCCAGAAGTAATATTCACGGCCGGGATGTGCGCTAAGCAGGCTAAGCTTGATGCTGACAAGAACGGCGACTTTCGCTCAGTCCATCCAATATTTACCATATCCTCTCTCCCCCTATAAAAGGCATGATGGTTCTGTTACTGCATATGACGTAAACGTAATCTCTTTTTAGCCTAAGTACCTTTGTCATATCGAATACAGAACAATCCTTCAATACAGAATTGGCATGCTCGATAAGGGATTGTGGTGTCAAATCCGCATCTTCAATAATAACAAAATCGGACATTTCAATTAAAATAGAAATAATACTTGTCTTATCATAAGTAAGAAGACAATCCCGACTAAACGTTCTAACAGGGAGAAAAACGCAATCGGCACTATTAGTCGAAGGCTCTTCTTGGGCTTTAAAACATGAATATATACCTTCGTAGAATGGCAAGAGCGAGTATTGAGGCATTACCCTACCAGCGGGAAGAATCACTTTTCTATTATTTATCGATAGTTGATCGTATTGCGGCCTGTCAGGAACCAGACAGGAAGTAGGCAAACAATTTCTTAAAGTATTGCTAGTATCCAATTTACCGAGACTTGCCCTCAATGCTTCCCTCGAAATTGCTTGAATAGAAAAATTGCTCAGATTGTTGAATAATTTAGAAACGATAGTTATTCGAATAGTGCAAGATCCTGAAATGACCTGTGTACAACCACACCAGCGACGATAATCTTCTGCACAATACTCGATTACAGACATGGATTCGATCAAGTTCTTTTGGAGGAGTCTATGTGTATTCGCCAATTCCAAATCTACAGACCTTAGTTTAAAGACGCAATTTGGATGATGCTTATGGATTTCTCCACATACTGCCGCACTCAGGCTTCCACTACCTGCACCAATATCGATGATTTCTACTTCGACTCGCTCAGAATTTGTGATTTTTTCGTCTAGTATTTTGCGGACTATGCCTCGGTCTAGTCGTTTAGCCCTTTCTGTAGATCTAGGGTCGTTTTTCTCGCTCAAGCTTCTGACGAACGTGTTGATAATGCGAAAACTCTCGGAGCGACATTCCAATGAAACCGAAGGGTACAACAACAAGGAGTATGAAGAGTCATTTGACAATGGATATTGCCTATAATGATAAAAGAGATCCTGTTTAACAGAAGCAGAGGTTGTTATGACCGGCAAGTATTGTGGATCATCCATACTAGACGGCATTTTGAGTTTCGATAACAAATAACATGGATTCCGCAATGTGCATGTACCGGCGGCACACGCATCAGTTGAGAAATCCGAAACTGAAAAACATTCAAAACTCAACACTTTTCTGAGGGCGAGTCTCCACAGTTGAAAGGGGAACTGTGATTTCTTCTGAGTCAGCGATTCGAGAAGTAGAAAATAATAGAAACAATACTCATTTGCCTTTGATATCTCGAACTTTGATGCAATATACTCTTTCCAAGCGCAATACAATAAACGTAAGATATCATTCAATACTGTATTATTCAGTTTAGCAATCGAATTCCAGTATTCGTCCCATGTCTGAGTTCGGAGATCAAAGTGCTCTTTATCCAATACATCGATAGACGTAAGTAATAAGTCATTTTCGAAGGCCAGGAGGAGCAATCCTCGATTATATACTCTTTGTCGACTGAGATTAGTTCTTATCACTTTAAGCTAAACCTTATAGAACATGTGTACTATATTACTCCACCTGGTACCGAAAAAGCAAGGGCGTTTTGTCACTTTTTTTCGACACTTTATTTTTCCGTGGATATGCGGCGGGAATACGGGTTACAATGAATAAACGAGGTACGGAGCATCGCCGGGAAAGGAAGACTCGCCGCTATGAAGGAACGTATCGGATTCATCGGGCTGGGCATCATGGGGATGCCGATGGCCCGGAACCTGCTGAAAGCCGGCTTTAGCGTCACGGTCTACAACCGTACGCCGGCCCGGGCCGAGCAGATGGTGCGGGAAGGGGCGCGGCAGGCCGCAACGCTGCAGGAACTGGCGGAGGCAGCCTCCGTCATCATCACCATGGTCACGGATACCCCGGACGTACGGGGGCTTATACTAGGGGACAATGCACTCATCGAGCACATGCAGGCCGGTACCGTGATCATCGACATGAGCACCATTTCCCCTCAGGTCACCAGGGACATCGCGGAACGGCTGAGGGAACGGGGATTCATGATGCTCGACGCCCCGGTCAGCGGAGGCGAACAGGGCGCCATCAACGGCACGCTTTCAATTATGGCCGGAGGAGAAGTAGAAACATTTAAACGCTGCCTGCCCGTCCTCGAGGCGATGGGCAAGAACATCGTGCACGCCGGTCCGAACGGCGCCGGGCAGACGGTCAAGCTAGTCAACCAGATACTCGTGGCGGGCACGCTCAATGCGGTCGCCGAGGCGCTCGTGTTCGCGCAGAAGCAAGGCGTCGACGTGGCGACGGCCATCGATGCGGTCAAGGCAGGGGCGGCGGGTTCCTGGCAGCTTGCCAACCTGGGACCGCGCATGGTGACACGCGACTTCAGGCCCGGATTCATGGTGGACCTGATGCAGAAGGACCTGCGGCTGGTCATGGAAGCGGCGGAATCAGCTAAAGCGGCCCTGCCGGGCACGAGCCTTGTCCACCAGTTACTGCGTTCGCTGCAGGCCGCCGGCGAGGGCAGGAGCGGCACGCAGGCGCTGGTGAAGGTCATCGAGCGGCTGTCAGGAATCGAGCCGGGCGAACCACCGGCTCGCCCTTCGACAAGCTCAGGGTGAGCGGACTACCACTACCCGTTCCAACCCGCTGTTAGAGGGAGTACTCCAGGTAGTCGTTCTCGCACGGACTGCCGAGAGCGATCCAGGCTTTCTGTTTGCCGGGGCAACTGATGATGCTGACCAACGTCTTCATACCCCTTGCCATGGGCAGCGGGTTGTCCGGGTCCGGATGGCGGCAGACGGAGTTCGGGTGGTTGTTGTGGTCTGCCAGCAACTGCTTGATGACGTCCACGGACAGGCTGCCGTGACGGCTCCTGAGCAACTGGAACAGCCGCTGGCTGCGGAGGAAGGAATCCGGCCAGTACAGGGGGGCCAGGTCGTCGGGGCGGAAGCGTTCCGCCTTAAAGTGGTTAGCGTGGGTCAGGATACCGTCTTCGGGGTACTGGATATCGACGTCATCCGAGGTCGTCTCCACATCGATGATGTCCCCCTGCCCGCTGGCCAGGAGGTAGTTCTTGGCGGACTTCCTGCCGGCCGAGACTATCAAGCCGATGGCCCGGCTGATGGTATCGCAGGACAATGCCTTCCGCAGGATGATATGGGTGGGAACGCCGCCGTCCGGTGACAACGACGCCTTGTTCCTGAGCAGGTTGAGATTCAGGGAGATCCCGGCGGAATTCAGTCCGATGAGTCCCAGGCAGCCGACCGGCGCGACCGCCATGATCGCCGGACCCTGGACCGGCTTCATTTTGAGCAGCACCATGAAGTCTTCCCACAGCGCGAGGTAGTCGAAGTTCTGTCCGGCAAAGGTCTCCCCATTTTCTGTTGCTCCTTCCGTGACGGCGAACGAGGTGCAGCCCATGACGGTGGGAACAGCGATCTCGTACGTTATGTTAAGAAAGAAGATGTCTTCAAAGGCGACTCCCGCCCCGTCCGCCATGCCTCTCATTTCCTCGATTATCTCCGGGGCGTAAGCCTGCGCGGAAGGGAGGTAGAGCGGGATATACTGCCCGGCAAGTCTCCGTACCCTTTCCGCGCCGCCGAAGACCTCGCGGATAATGTCGAGCATGGTCGCAATTTCCGGGCAGGCTTTACCGTACTGGTATCCCATCTCGTAGCTGCCGCCGCTCACTTCGACGACCTTGAGCCTGCGCTGGCTTTTACTGGAAGTCATTTCATTACCTCCCCGGTTTTGGTACTCCATCATACCACGTCGGCGGCGTTTCTGCTCCGGGTAACCCGGGTTGACATCCCCCGGAGTATTTCCTAAGATGCTCTGAAGGCACTACGCGTAATATAGTCAGGAGATGCAAATGGACACGAATCAGCCGGCCAAATCGAAGCAACCGAAACTCTGGGACGTGGCGGTACTCGTCAAAGACCTGGACAAGACCATCGAGCGTATAAAGGAACTAGGCATTGGAGAACTGGTGCAGGGTGCGCCTCCGGAAGGCGCCGAGGGGTTGTTCTACCTGGACAAACCCTTCGATGACAGGATGAAGGTGGCCATACTGCGCTACGGCAACATGAGCCTCGAATTCATCCAGCCGGGTGAAGGACCCAACCCATGGTCGGACTTCCTCAAGGCCAAAGGGGAGGGCATCCACCACATCGGGTTCCAGGTTGAAGACGTCGAAGCGGAAACAGACCGGCTGAAAGCGCTGGGAGCGGAAGTGCCGTTCTACGGGAACATCAGCGGCAAGATGGGGGCCGCTTACGTAGACCTGAAAATTGCCAACCTGGTGCTCGAATTTACCAACTTCTGCGATGTGCCGGAGTGATTCGAGTCCCCGCATGGCAGGAAAGCTGCATTCTGCCGGAGCATCCGGACAACCCTGCTTTTGTCACGAGGGCCAAAACGATATAGAGTTGGCGTGCCATTTGTTTACCGGGAGGTTTGATCATGGATGAGACCAAATACGGGAAGTACATCATCACGGAGTTGAAGCATAACATCGACGAGGCAGCGTGGACCAATCCGATCCAGGCCGCCGGAAAAGGCCGGGGAGGCCGCCTGCTGTTCCTTGATAACGAAGTAGTACCCGGAGCTTTCTACGTGGAGACGGCGTGGTCGCCTGCGCGGGGACTGATCACGGAACCGAAGGCTGTGTCCGAACCGCACCAGCACGATTACGATGAAGTCCTCGCCATGTTCGGGACTGATCTGGAGGACCCTTACGAACTCAACGGAGAGGTCGAGTTCTGGCTCGGCGATGAAAAGCACCTCCTGACCAAATCCTGCATCATCTTCATCCCGAAGGGGCTGATGCATTGCCCGCTCATCTACCGGCGGGTGGACAAGCCGATCTTCAACTTCACCACGCATTCCGGGGGGAAGTACCACTAACAAGTCAAAGGTCAAACTGGGGCCTTCTGAAACGTTACTGCCCGTATTATCATTTTACGATGTCCATCACACCGCGGCTCGGTGCGATCCCTGTGTTTTGACCGCTGCATAGTGGATATGTTTAACTGTAGTTTATGAGAAAAGGGCGGCCGTTCGCCGCTCAGCCTTTGGAAAGTCAATGATTCGAGGAGAAACACAGCATGACCAAGTGGCACGAATATTACAACAATGAAGGGAAAGCTCCTCCCTGGCCCTACCCGGTCGACTACGACGCCGAGAGGGAGGTCGAAGCAGACGTCCTCGTCATCGGCGGAGGGATAGCCGGCTGCTGGGCGGCCATCAGCGCCGCGCGGACCGGGGCAAAAGTAGTCCTGGCGGAAAAGAGCAATACCGCCCGGAGCGGTTCCGGCGGTCCCGGCTGCGACCACTGGTGCCAGTGTCCCGCCAATCCTCATTCCAAGGTCAACCCGGACGAATGGGCCAAAGTGATGGCCGGCACCCCGGGGACCATGTCCGCCATACCCAAAATGACCATGAAAGCCCCGTACGGCAACGGCATCGGGGCGCAGATAACGTGCCGTGAGAGCTACGATACCCTGCTGGAGATGGAGCAGATGGGCGGCAAGATCAGGGACACCGATGATGAATACGTCGGCGCGGAAGGCCGGCATGAAGATACCAGGTTCATGTTCTCTCCGCGCACCAATCCGAACCAGACCATGAACCTCGTCATCCGCATCTGGGGCTCCAATTTCAAGCCGCTCCTGAAGAAAGAATGCCAGAGACTGGGCGTTCAGATATTCGACCGCGTCATGGTCACCAGCCTCCTGAATGAAGGCGGCGTCCAGGGCGCCAGGGTGGTCGGGGCGACCGGCCTTAACAGCCGCACCGGGGAATTCCTGATTTTCAAAGCCAAGGCGACGATTCTTTCCGCCGCCGGCGACTTTTACATGTGGATGCTCGATACGGAACGGGCCGGGAGCAAGCAGTTCCGAAGCCGGACGGCTACCGGGGACGGCCTGGCGATGGCCTGGAGGGCCGGCGCGGACCTGGTGATGATGGAAAAGACCGTCCCGCTGATGCTGGGTACCGGCTACAAGCACACCTGGTACGGCGGCGCCGGGGACGCCAGCTACGAGAACGTCCCTCTGGTGGACGCCAACGGGAAGAAGCTGCCGTGGCCGATGCAGGGTTGGGAGGACGGCGGCGAGATGGGGCCGCCCCCGCAGGTACGGGAAGCCATCCGCCAGGGTATCTTGAAGGGCGAATGGGCGCTCCCGTTCTATGGCGATTTCCCCGCCATGAAGGACATCGAGCGAAAAACGACCTGGAAGCTGATGTTGGGTGAGGAATCCACAACCAGGATCATCACCAGCACCTACGAGCGGGCCGGGTTCGACCCGAGCAAGCACCTTCTTCAGAATTACTCCTTCATCGAGGGAGAGACGCATTCGCAGTGGCGGACGGCGCGAGGCGGCGGTCCGGTCATCGACTGGGACCTGAAATGCTCGCTGGACGGCCTCTACGCCGCCGGAGAGCAGTTGTTCTCCCACGGCGACCACAGTTTTGCCGCCTGCACGGGGAGGTACGCCGGGCGTAAGGCGTCCGTGTACGCCCGGGAAATCGCGCCTCCCAAGGTCTCACGGGAACAGGTGGATAAGGAGAAAAACCGGGTCTACGCCCCCATCAGGCGGGACAGCGGCGTCGAATGGAAGGAACTGAACGCCGGCATCGCGCGGGTGATGCAGTACTTCTGCTCGGAGTACAAGACCGAATCGCTGCTGAAGACCGGCCTCGAGGCGCTCGATGAGATAGAGGAAGTGTTCGTGCCGAGGCTGTACTCCCTCGATCCGCACAAGCTGATGCGGAGCATCGAAGACCTCAGCATGCTGGCCCACGCACAGATGGTCATGCATGCGTCAATGGCCCGGAAAGCCAGCAGTGTGGCCCTCAACTTCCGCCGGATCGACTACCCGGAACTCGACCCGCCGGAATGGAACAAGTACCTGGCCATCAAGCTGAAGGACAACAGGGTCGCTACCAGTTTCCTGCCGATGGACTTCTGGGGCGACATGAAGGCCAATTACGAAGCACGCAACCGGGACTACACCGGCGTCTACCAGCGGAAATAAGGAGATAACGATGGCAAAGATACAGCTCAACGCCCTGCCTAACATAACCACCCCGAGCGCGCCGGTGACATTCGATCCCGCCGTTTGCATAGGCTGCAACATCTGTACCGAGGTCTGCCCGGTGGACGTGTACATCCCCAACTCGCAGAAAGGGAAGCCACCGATCATCCTGCACCCCGACGAGTGCTGGTACTGCGGCACCTGTGTCAATGACTGCCCGACTCCCGGAGCCATCTCCTTCAACTGGCCGATACAGCAGCGGGGCTCGTGGAAGGACAAGGTCACCGGCAAGGTGATGCGGGACACTTATTAGTAGTTCAGAAATAAAACCCGGGCGGGAAATCCCGCCCGGTTCATGAAAACAGGGGCAACGACATCAAGGAGTTTGTGACGATAACCGGCACTATTTTTGATTCGTTCCGAGCCAGGTGGAAACCGCTCCGGTCACTATCCAGATAGCTATCGCCCCAATGATCCCGACCCAGAAACCGTAGGCGTCAGTGAACAGTCCTATCAGAAGGACGACGACACCAGCGCCTCCTAGCAGAGTGATCAGAGCCCTTTTAGCGTTCGGTGACATAGCCTTCCTCCCTGGTACCGTTACTAGTTAGTTTATCACACGAAGGAAAGGCCAACCAGACGACCACGAACTCAACGCGTCGACAAGCACAAGGAGACAGTCAATGTACGGATGGCGAGCCAGGCTGGGAGTCCTCGTACCGTCAGGGAACATCGTAACGGAGCCGGAATTCGAGATGGCGGTCCCGGAAGGGGTCAGTTGCCACTACCACCGGTACAAGTTCGGGGGCGACATACGCAAGCCGAACGGACTCGAAGACGTGTTCAAGGCGGCGGACTACATCATCGACGCGACGAAGCTGCTGATGGACGCCAGGCCGAGCGTCGTGGCGATGACCGGGACGGGCACCAGCTTCATCGGCGGGTACAAGTACGACCTGGAACTTATCGAGAAGATCAAGTCGGTGACCGACGTCCCGGCGACGACGACATCCACCTCCGTCATCGAAGCGCTGAAGAGAATGGGAATCGAGCGTGTATCCATCGCCATGCCCTACCTGGAAGAAGTGGCGAAAGTGGCGGTTAAATTCGTCGAGGACAACGGCATCGAAGTCCTCAAAGCCAAGTGGCTGGACCTTGGCGGGTTCGAGATACACCGAGTTTCCAGAGAGATGCTCCGGGAGTTGGCCATGGAGGTGGATACGCCGGAGAGCCAGGCCCTGTTCATCAGCTGCACCAGCCTGCACACGCTTGAAATTATCGAGAGCCTGGAAACGGACCTGGGTAAGCCGGTCATCACCAGCAACCAGGCAACGCTGTGGAACATGCTCCGGCTTGCCGGGATTAAAGACCGGATAGAGGGCTGCGGCCGATTATTGTCCCAGTTCTAACCTGACGCCTTGACTAGCGGTTCTGCCAGTCATCCACCTTTTTACGGGCCTCATCCCTCTCGAGGCCGTACCTTTCCTGTACCTTCCCGACTAACTGCTCGTAGTTGCCGTTGATCTGGTCGAGGTCATCATCGGTCAGTTTACCCCATTCTTCCCAGGCTTTCCCTTTCAGTTGCTTCCAGTTGCCCATGAGTACGTCCTTGTTCATTGCCCTTACCTCCACGGTTGTTCTCGTGATTGTGTTTGGAGTATATCGGCGCGGGCGGATGAGGGCAATAGATGAACATACTTGCTGGTCTAACGGGTACTGCTAGGCTTGGTTTGGGGTTTACGGAGAGTGAGAGTTATGCCGAAGGTGCTAGTTCAACTCTCCCGGTATTTCGCTGAGGTTTCTGAAACAACACACGCATGGCGAAATAGACGGTCAGCACAGAGTCCACTATGATTCCAGCCCCGAAGAGGATCATTATCGACGTGAATGTTGGTGTCCAGATATCCGTTAAATAAAGAAGAAAGGCTGCCACATACACCGTCCCGTTGGTGAGGATAGCCTGGTAAGCCTGGTATTTAGTTTTACCCACCCCGTAGAAGATGCTGTCCGTGACTGTATTGAGCGCCAGAAGGATGTAGGGAACTATCAGTAGGCCCATTGCTTCTCCGGATAATCTCACCACTTCCGCATTGGTGTTAAGCAAACTGGCTACAGTATTCCAGAATGGCAAAAAGACCATCCAGAGCACCAGAATCAGTCCGCCGATGACCATGGACGAGTACCACAGTTTCCGGACTTTGGTGATATCCTTTGAGTGATTGGCAATCAACACTCGGGAACTCTCGGAGAGGGCCAGTATCGGGACCAGCAGGAAACTCCAGAAGATGTGCATAGCTAGATAATAGCCGCCGATAGAGTCTTCTCCAAGCAAGTTAAGGAGCCTTATCACCATAAAAAAATAAGCAAAGTTCCTGACCATGCTGTCCAGCCCAGACCATCCCCCAACGCCAAGATAGGTCTTCAGATCCTTGAAGGCGAAAAACGATTTCAGACCGGTAACGCCCTGGAATAATTTTTTACGGATCAAGATTATGGCTGTTATCAATAAGGCCAGGCTGGCGCCAAGGTCCGCCCAACCAACCCCAAGTACACCCAAATCCAGTGAGAATGAGTATCCGCCATAAAAAAGGCTGTCCAGGATAAAACGATACACGACCTGCAGGATGGCTAAGGTTAGGATTATCCGCTTATGATTGATAGTCTCAACAATGATAACCAAGGCCATGCTCAGTAGCGTAATCGGTACACCGGCTGATTTGATCTTGAGAAAAACAGATGTGGTTTCCCGGATAGCCTCGGGTGTCCCGATAATGTCAACAAAGTTGCCGGAAGTGAAAAAGAGGATTCCCGCAATCACAAAGGAAAAAACGAGGATTGAGGAAAGAGACGTGCGAATGGGAGAACCCGGTCCTTCCTTATTTTGCAGCCCCCTGCCAACAAAGAAGAAGATAGCCAGGACGAATGTCTCCTAGATAATCTCCAAGAGCAGTTCAATGAACTGCCATTGGGCTACGGTAGCAAGGGCATTGGTGTCCGGTATCGCGTTACCGATGAGGTAAACGCTGTAGGAGCGGTAGAACTGAGGCAGGGCCATATACAGGAAGATGAGACCGAACAACGCCCAGTCCCACTGCTTGAGAAGACCACTAATCGATCTCATACAATCCACTTGTCATCATTAAGTACCTTTTTTATCATCATATAGGATTGACACAGATTACAATATAGTCCATAATGTTGTCAAGGCTAGGAAGAATAGAATATGACACCTATAAAAAAAAGAAAGTATGTATTTGACCAAGCTAGTATATCCAAAATCCGAAATCAGTTGCATCTTACTCAAGAAAAGTTCGCCCAAGAATTAGGGGTAACAAAAACCGCTATCTCACGATGGGAATTGGGTAAAGTAAAACCCGATCTAGACTCACTTTCAGCCATTTATTCGTTAGCGGTGGAAAACCATATTGAGCCTGATTTTTTCATGTTGAAGGAGATTGAAATGAAACAGGGCCGGTCAAGATTAATCGGATTCTGGGATTTTCAGAATCAAGGTTGGACATTTCTTAATGCTAATCAAAAGGGCTCGTCTATCAAAGACCTCCTTCAACAAACGTTTCCCACAACTCATTCTTACTTGTTAAAAGTATTCGCGAGTTCTTTCCAGTCGCATGCAATAAGCGAATTGTCAAAATTTGGATGGCGTCCCCAGATATTCAATTCCAATATCGACAAAGAACTCGACTCGCAAGCATGGAGTGATTGTAACCAGGAACCTCAAGATACTATTTTCGTACTCATCGCTTCGGACGGTGACTACATTGACTTAATCCAAAGTTTGAGAACAAAAGGTGTATGGGTATATCTGATGGCTCCAAGAAATGTGAACCATCGTCTACTAGAGGCTGTAGGAGTCAAATACTATATACCATTTGATAATTGGTGGCCCTAATAACGACCGTAACCCCTAATTCCTGAACCGCTATGAGAGACCATCTGGATCTAGACTAATCAGGCAGATAAACCTCCAATAACCCTATCTCATTCCTGCTCCAATAGTCCTTTATCATCAGGAACAGGTCCCAGTCCCCTTCAACAAGGTTATCGGGATCGGCGCCGAGGGTGTAGTTCATCTTGTTCTGTATCCTGTTGTATTCCTCTGAGACCGGCTGCCACGACCAGAGAGCGTAGTTCAGCCCCAGTTCCTCGAACAGGGCCATTTCATCGTCGAGGAATTGCCCGGCCCCCGGCTCCCAGCTTACGCAGCCGTACTCGGTCACCGCTACCGGTACATCGTATTTATCTTTGAATTGTTTTGCCGTTTCGAGGAGGTCACGCAGCCATGCCTCGTTGAAATCTTCGTCGTCGCCGTCGTCATTGGTGTCGAACCTGCCGGGATAGCCGTTCGGCAGCAGCCCGGACTCATCCTCGATCTGGTGCGTGTACTGCTCCTGCGGGGCGTACTGGTGCACCGTGTAGACCGTCCGGGAATCCTCCGTCGGTTCTAAGAATGGCAGCCACTCAACCGCGCTCCAGCCAAGTCCTCCGATGAGTATCGGCGTATCGTCATCGACATCCCGTATCGCGGTCGTGATCCGGGGATAAAGCTGGTTCCAGTCATACAGCGTCCCGGCGTATTCCGGGTAGAACTCTTCCGGTCCCCATGCTTCCAGCCAGACGCCGTTGGAGTTCGGCTCCACCATCAACTCATACCCGATGACCGCGGGATGGTAACGGTACCTTGAGGCCGTGTAACGCCACATCTCCACCCATTTGTCCTGGGCTTTCCGGTCTTTCCAGACCTGGTCGTTCATCTGGCCCTTGACGAATTCATCATCGGAACCGATACCGAAGAAGGTGAACTCGCTCCTGCCGGGCCCGGTCCGGAATGCGATCACGACGAACAGCCCGGCCTTTTCAGCCATCTCGATATATCTATCGAGGTTGTCCTGCACGTCCAGGTTCAGTCCATACGGGGGCTGGTCGTCGAACAGGCCGGGGTGGGACAGAACGATAAAGTTGGCGCCCGCCTCAGAGAGAAGGTCGAAGTCTTCCTGTGTATAGGCCGGACCGAGCGGGCCTTGGCCCCAGACTTCGGCATCGTCCCAGTCTTCAAGGTAGAGTACACGCTGGTAGATGTTGGCCCCGCGGAGCTGGGTTGGGCCCGTCCAGAGAGAGAACTTATCGTAAGACGGCTTCTGATATGGTGAAGGTTCAACAGTGACGGTGGTCGATACCTGCCCGGCACAAGCCATGTCCATCAAGGAAATCAGTACCAGCGCGACCAAGCCAAGCCGTTTCATACTTATCTTTATAGCATAACCTCTTGTAAAAAGTATAAAATAAAGGCTGAACATTCTAATAGAGGCTATATCACTAGAGGCGATGCCAATGACCAACGTTGTACCAGCAGACATGCATTATATGAAATGTGAACAGGAGACCAGGAAAGACGATAGAACAGTTTTTCTTCATTTTAGGTTTAATCAATAGTCTTTTACTGATAGTTATTTTCCTGATCAGGAAAAGAAGGCTGGACCTTGTGCGCCGTTTTGGATGGGTATATTTGCTTCTTGGGATACCTGCCGTTTACGGAATTATTCTGGTCTTACAAGAAGAAGAATCAATACGATACAGTATTTTCCTCGGGATATTTATAGGTTTCTTGTTCATTGAATGGCTATCTGACTATGTTTTGAAATCTGATTTCCGAGAGAATATGAAGAAACACTGGAAATTGGTCGTTCCGTATTTGGCTCTTTACTATGCGATGAATTACGGGTTCGTGGTAATGCCATGGAAGGCTTCCCTGACATGGGGACTCGTTATGCTATGTCTTTTTGTCGTTCAACTGGTTACTAACCTCGTGAGTCATTCCCAAAAATAAGAATAGAGTTCTTCGCCGGCTAAAAAAGAACTCCCACAAGCAGTTTCTCGTGGGAGTCCCGGTCAGATATCGGTAAACAGGTTTGTTACTGGCCGTCTTTGATCGTCTGCGGGATTATCGTCTCTTTCTTGTCATCCTTGACCACGACGACGACTCTGCCTTCATACTTGTCGTCCTCGGTTTTCAGGTCCACCAGGTATACCGCATCATAGCTCTCGAGGTTGGTGTCCCGGCCGGCCCCGTTGAGGATCATGATCGCCATCATTCTGTGGCTTTCACTGGTACTATCATGTATTTGCTGGGTATCCGCCCTCACCGCCTGTTCTTCATAACCCCAGATATCATTGATGTCATCCACGGCTCTTTTTTCAGCCTCGTACTTTTCATTCGAGCAGCCGGTAAACAGGACCGATAGTACCGCCAGTGTGATAAGGACCATTGTCAGTGTGCGCTTCATTGATGCTCCTTCAATGCTTTTGATATTTTTAGTTGGGATGTAAACTTGATAAGTCCGCCGGTTGGCAGGAATAGTGTCAGGACTATTTTAAAACGCAGTCTCACCTGCATAAACTATTAAGAAAACAAGAAAAACCTGGTGGCGGCGACTAGATTTGAACTAGTGACCAAGGGCTTATGAGTCCCCTGCTCTACCGCTGAGCTACGCCGCCAGCACCTAAAATGATAGCATCTACCCGCGAGGAGTGTCAATCACAGGGACACCCGTCAGC
>CAZQQL010000001.1:0-80910 GCA_964595455.1 uncultured Dehalococcoidaceae bacterium | reverse complement strand
CAGATCGAACAGCAAACAGACGGGGTTATGATTCCAGATTTCAGCCCGATCGTATCGGAAATCCGGCCGTCGGTCGTCACTATCGACGTAGCGACGACCGCTTTCGATATCTTCGACCGTCCGCAGGAACAGCAGGGGGCCGGTACGGGCTGGGTATATGATGAGAGCGGCTACATCGTTACCAACAACCACGTCGTTGAAGGGGCGGACAACATCACGATCACGCTGAATGACGGCAGAGTGTTTTCCGCTGAAGACATATTTACGGACTCGCTCTCAGACCTTGCCGTGGTCAAGATAACAGCCGAGAACCTGACAGCCGCGTCAACGGGAAACACATCCGTATTGGAGGTCGGAGACTGGGTATGCGCCATTGGTAATTCACTCGGTCTGGGGATCAGCGCCACGGTCGGCGTCATCAGCGCCGTGGATGTATCCTTTCAGAATGCCGGCGAACTGCTGACCGGATGGATACAGACCGATGCCGCCATCAACCCCGGCAACAGCGGCGGACCACTGGTGAATACCTCCGGAGAAGTCATCGGTATCAATAGCATCAAGATACAACAAACGGGCATCGAAGGGATGGGCTACGCCATCAGCATCGTCGAGGCACTGCCCATTATACAGACGCTCATAACACAGGGTTCCGTGGTCCGTCCGTATATGGGCATAAATGTAATGACGATTACGCCTTCCCTGGCGACACGCTATAACCTGAGTTCCGATTCCGGCGTACTCATCATGAGCGTCACCCAGGGAGGCCCGGCGAGCCTGGCCGGTCTACGGTCCGGGGACATCATTATTACCGTGGAAGACCGCGAGGTCAGCAATATCGGGCAATTGCTGAGAGCGGTCAATTCGTATCAGGTCGGCGATATCGTTACCGTAACCTACCTGCGCGGGAGCACTGAAAACGCCGTTGAGGTAACTCTGGACAGACCGCCTTCATCTCCTGGATAACAGAATCAATCGATGGTTTGCATGCCAGAGAACGTAAACCAAACCCTTAACAAACGGACTGGACAACTGTGCTATAATTCGGGGTAAGGGTAAAAATTTCAGGAGGTAGACATGTCAGATAAGGACACCATGGCCAGTTTCGGGATAGGATTACTCATCGGTGCAGCTATCGGCGCCGCCATCGGCATGCTGTACGCTCCCCAGTCAGGTAAAGAGACCCGGGCAATGATACGGGAGAAAGCCGCCGAAACGAGAGACAAGGCCGAGGAAATCATCGAAGAGGCCAGAGAACGGGCGAAGAAGATTATCGCCGATGCCCGCAGCAAAGCCGAAGATATAACAAGCAAGAAATAGTCCGGTCGCAAAAGAGATACAGCAGGGGAACGGCGGATTGACTCGATGTTATCCGCCGTTTCTTTATCTCAATCGCCAGGATACCATGGCATCCGGATTGACGCTCGCTACCCTCGTTCATCTCTGTTGTATATCCGCAGGGCATCTGTTATGATGAGGAAAATGACATCCGGCCGGCCGAGCAATCCCGGCTACCCAGGATAGCGGAGTGCAGACAACCACCAAACGTACGACCATCCTCACGATAGTATTGGTTGCCGTTTTTATCATACTCGCCTTTCTCATCAGAACGCTCCTGCCGTTTGGCGACATCTTCACTGACGAAGGGATCAAATTTTCCAGCATCGACGCCTACTATCAAGTCGGCATCATCGATAACTGGGTCCATAATTTCCCAAGCCTGACGCAATTACAGCCATTCCTGATATACCCGAATGGTCAGAGTTACGGTTCGATCCATTTCTTCAACTTTCTCATAGCACTTGTCATCTGGGTATTCGGTCTCGGTTCTCCAAGCCAGCACCTGATTGATGTGATGAGTGTCTATTATCCGGCGGTCCTGGCGGCACTGACCGTCATTCCGGTGTATTTCATCGGTAAAACGCTGATTAACCGTTGGGCGGGGCTGCTGGCTGCAGGGTTCTTTGCCGTCATGCCGGGGGAATATCTCGGCCGTTCGATCCTTGGCTTTACGGACCAGCACGTTATGGAGACATTGTTGACCGCGCTGGCCGGCCTGTTTGTCATCCTGGCTATCAAGAGCGCCAGAGAACGTGACCTTACCTTCAAGAACATTCTCGACCGGGACTGGCAAGTGGTCGCCCGGCCCATTATTTATAGCCTGCTGGCCAGTCTGTTCCTGGGACTGTATCTGATTTCATGGTTGGGCGCACTGCTGTTCGTCTTCATCATTACCGTATATTTGGTCATACAGTTCGTTGTTGACCACCTCATGAGGCGGCAGACGGAATATCTTGGTATTACCGGTTTTTTCATATTTTTTCCCATCGCCCTATTGATGTATTTTCCGCTGGCACCCAATTTCAGGTACGTACTTCCATTAATTGTCGCCACACTTATACCCCCGGCGCTCAGCGTTCTTTCATGGGTGATAAAGCGGCAAAAATGGCATCCCGGGTTTTATCCGCTCGCGATGGTGGTTGGGGCCGTCATCGTAGCACTCGTTTTCCGGGCCATTTCACCGGCAGCCTACAATTTTGCCATCGATCAACTTGCTATCTTCAACCCCAGCGGGTCTTCTGCTGAAACGACGATGGAGATGCAGCCGTTTTTGTCCCCGTCCGGTTCTTTTTCTACCCAGGTTGCCTGGGGTAATTTCACCACCAGCTTCTTCCTGTTCCCCTGGTGGCCTATTCCCGGGTTCGGTCTCATAAGCCTGGTCGTAATGGCGGTCATTACCATAAGGAACCGGGGAAAAGACAGCGGCCTCGTATTCTTCCTCATATGGTCCATCATTATCCTGATCCTGACCCTGGGCCAGCGACGATTTGCGTACTACCTGGTAGTCAACATCTCCCTGTTGTCCGGTTACCTGGTCTGGCAGGTAATCTGGTGGGCAGGAGCTAGATATATGGTGAAAATCGCAGCCCAGCCAGCCGAGGCGGCTGTAGTAACGGGGACAGCTACGATAACAAGCAACAAACCTGCCGCAGTCAGAGTCAATCCCAAGAAGAAACACCGCGCATCGGCTGCCAGCCAGCCCGTTCGGCGAAAGAAAACAGGCTGGGGCATACATCAAAAGGCAGTACTGGTTGTAACGGTAGTCGCAATGCTGGTTATCTTTCTGCCCAGCCTGATAAAATCCGTGGATGTCGCCAGCGCCGCGGCCTATGCGCCCTCAGATGCCTGGCAGGAATCCCTGGATTGGTTGAGAAACAATACCCCGGAACCACTGGGCGAGCCTGATGCCATTCACGGGATGTATGAGAAGCCATACGAATTCCCCGAGACTGCCTATGCCGTTACGAGCTGGTGGGATTATGGGTACTGGATCTCCCGTACAGCCCACCGCATCCCCAATGCCAATCCCTCTCAGGATCCCAACCGTATCAAAGGAGTAGCTCAACTGCTTCTCTCGACCGATGAATCCGAGTGGGGACCCCTTCTGGAGGAACTGAGGTCACAGTACCTGGTCATTGACAATACCATGGTAACCACCAAGTTCTGGGCTATTGTGGAGTGGGCAGGTCTTGACCTGGATAACTATGTCACGACCTATGCCATGCCGCAGGAGGGAAAACTGGTTGCGGTTACCGCCTATGACCAAGCATACTACCGGACCTTGCTGGTGAGACTTTATAACCTCAGCGCCGGGGCGGTAACGAGTGCAAAACCCGTCGTGCTCGAATATGTCATGAAAACAGACGCTCCGACCGGGCGTTCTTACCGGCAGGTGACGAATATCAAGGAAACACAGTCTTATGAGGAAGCGGTGGACTTTATCGACAGCCAGGAATCGGGTAATTTCGCCATTGTGGGTTCTAATCCGCTGGTAAGCCCGGTACCGATGGAAGCTCCTGCAGGCTTTACCCTGGTACACGAATCCCCGCAGCAAGCAGCGCTTCAGGCGGGCAACCAGACAGCAGAAGTCAAGATCTACCAGTATAACGGCGATTAACCGGCCTTACTGGAAACATCCTTTATTATCCCTGCGAGTTGACGGGCGCGGTGACGGAAGGTGTGTTCCTTCATGACACGTTCCCTGGCCAGTCCAGCCATACGTTCTCTCTCATCCGTCGAGTTCAACAGAGTTTTATACACGGCGATGGCTTCTTCGGCGCTGTTGACGACGATCATCTCTCTGCCGATATCGAACCATTTTTCGAGGCCGTTATACGGCTGGGAAACGATGCAGGCCCCGAAGGCAGCGAGTTCGAACGGCCGTGACGTGGACGATGCATAGATGGTGGTGTGAGACCAGCGGGTTATGTTGAGGTTAATCCGGCTGCGGCAACAGAAATGACGCCACTCGCTATACGATAGGTCGCCCAGCAATTCGGCTTTACCCAGGTCCATGGCGAACCCCCCGCCGGCAACGGCAAACCTGACATCCGGCATCTCCCGGGAAGGGATGGTTATCATCTTTTCCATCCATTCTTCCCGGAAATCACTTCCATAACCGAAAAATGCGATATCCACATCCTTTTCCACTTCGATAGGAGAGGCGAGGTCGGTATCGATACCGTACTGGAAGGCGTGTACGTTTTTGGCGCCCATCTGGACGAGGTCTTCCAGACATCCTTCGGAATTGGCCAGAAAAGCATCGTACTCGGTGAGGTCGGCGCCTTCGTAGTAATTGAACTTGAAACCGCGGCTCACCGTATATTTCGGGAGGCTTGTGGGCATATCACCATCGTAATAGATGACCGGGACGCCGAACTGCTTTTTCAGCAGAGACGGGATACCGTTAAGGTGATTGATGGGAACGTTCATGACGAGAACGGCGTCGATGTTTTTCTCCCTGTTCAACAGTTCGACAAGGTGTTTTTGCCATCTCGGTCTGATGTAACTGTTGATGAGGGAACCAGCAACCGGTGTCAGGACGTTCTTCTTACTTGGAGAGACACCGGCTTTCTTGCGGCGGTCAAGGTAAGCATTATAGGTGCGGCTTTCCCAACTACACGGGTTGGGATAGGTGCGCCACCACAATCCCTGGACCGGGTCTCCCAGGTACGGCGTGGCGATGACTTCATTCCCGGTCTCATGCAAGGCCTTGAGTAACTGCCACCAGGCCGGGGTGCAACCCAGGCGAAATTTCAGGTCCAGCGTTGAGATGACGCAGAGTATTTTCATCTCTTGACGGCGCTTTTCTCCACCATCCGGCATATCCAACTGTAGGTTTTCTCCAGGCCCTTCTCGAGGGGAACCGAAGGACTCCAGCCGAGTTTTTCTCTGATCAACCGGTTATCTGAATTACGCCCACGGACCCCGAGCGGTCCTGTAATATGCCTGATGGACAGTTTCTTACCGGCTATTCTCATGATCATGGCGGCAAGCTGGTTGATAGTGACCATCTCTTCCGAGCCGATATTGACCGGGCCGGAGAAGTCTGAATTCATCAGCCGGCGGACTCCTTCAAGGCATTCATCGATATAGAGGAAAGACCGCGTCTGCAGGCCGTCTCCCCACATCTCTATTTCCCCGCCATCCGGAGCCTGTGCGATCTTCCTGCAAAAGGCTGCGGGGGCCTTTTCCCGACCATCGTTCCAGGAGCCTTCCGGGCCGAATATGTTATGGAACCGCGCAATGCGGATATCAATGCCGTAATTCCGAGTGAAGGCCAGGTAAAGGCGCTCACTGAAGAGCTTTTCCCAGCCGTACTCACTGTCCGGGGCTGCGGGATATGCAGAATCTTCAGAACATTTCGGGTTATCCGGGTCCATCTGATTGTATTCCGGGTACATGCAAGCCGAGGAGGAGTAGAATATCTTTTTTACTTTGGACTTAAAACAGGCTTCCACCATGTTCAGATTGATAAGGGCCGAGTTATGCATGATATCCGCATCATTGTCACCGGAGAAGACGAAACCGGCGCCGCCCATGTCCGCGGCGAGCTGGTAAACTTCATCAAAGGGCTGATCGGCGACTTTCGTGCATACACGGGGGTCGCGCAAGTCTCCGATAGTAAAATCGTCCGCTGTGGCAGGCGCGAATTCCGGATGTTTGAGGTCGACTCCGCGTACCCAGTATCCTTCCTGTTTCAGGCTGGTCACCAGATGACTTCCGATAAACCCGCCGGCGCCGCAAACGAGAGCTTTCTTCATCTTTTTCTCCTACGTGTTTGTCCGGGAATCCAGTTTCTCCCACTGCATTCTAACCCGAAAAAAATACGCCAGGCATGGAAGCTGACCTGCATATCTACTAGTGGTTTACTTCATGTTTTTTTCAGATTTACCGTCAACGAGAGAATCAAACAGCGTGGCAAAACTCTTCGTCATTTCCGTATGGGAGTATTTTTGTATCTCAGATATCTTCCCGTTATACGCTACTTCCCCGTTTTTTACAAATTGGGAATGCATATCGAGTAAATTCCGTTTCACCGATTCCAAATCAAGGGCATCCACGCCGGCCGAGGTTTCATCAAGCAACTGCGTGACAACGTCCCTGCGACCGTCAACCGCGAGTATCGGGCGTCTTGCCGCCAAGTACTCGTATATCTTACCCGAATACCATCCCGCTTCATTGCCGGTCTTCCACTTGGCAAACAACAGCACCTGGGTTTCGGACTGCCGTCTCACTGCTTCGGCCCGCGATACCGCACCATATTGCCGTGCTACCGCGGTGAGTCCATATTTCTGGAAGTCTTTCTCAATCTGCGCCACCGGAGAACCGTAAAACCTTATCGCAACCATGTTTGCGGGAATTCTTCCTTCAGCTATCAGTTGCTGGATTGCCATGAAGAACAGTTTCAAGTCCTGCCCCTCCGGATAGATACTGCCGGTATAAGTAATTGAAAATTCATTTGTCAACGGTACCGGGGGGTCGTTCAGTTCTTCCGGCGGGAACCCGTGCTGGATTGAAAGTATCTTTTTACCTTCATGGATCTGGCGCAATGTTTGCGCCCAGGGTTCAGAAACGGTAGTCATCACGTCAGCCGTACCGAGAGTTCTCTTTTCGAGACGCTTATCCAGCCCTCTGCGGAGCGGACTGTATCTGTAATTGTGATTCCTTGACCACAAATCCGGCAAGTCCGCAATCCATGGCAGGCCAAATTCCGCTTTCAGGTCATGGGATACGATGTGGCTTATGGTGGGATGGCAACTGAAAATCAGATCGAATTTCTCGTCTTTCAGTAACTTCCTGCCCGCTTCCAGGGCAAAATCCTTCCAACCGCGGTTAGGGTCCGGGTACGTGATCACTTCTCCAATCCGGTTAAAGAGGAATTCCACTAAATTACTGCGGGAAGCGGCCCCGATATGTGACTGGACCTGATGTTTGAAGGTATCTCCTTCATGAAACCCAAACAATCGTTGCCAGACACGAAAGATATTGCGGTAATCCGTTCCCGCAACCCGGTATGGCAGGTCTTGCCCTTTCAATAAGGCTGGGGTTAAAATCACCGGTTCCCAGCCGAATTGCGGCAGACGTTTCATAAGCGGCAGGACACGGAAACTTCCACCGGGACGGGTATAAGGATGAAAAAACCCAACAATCAGTACTTTTTTCAAATGAATAACCTGATAGTAGGCGTAATAATCTCCCCTAGTGTATACTACTTATCAGTATTGGAGCAAATGTGAATTACTCACTATTCAAGGGATTCCAACGCGCCGCATGCGAGCATAAAACCCGCTAAATGAAGATTTTACATGCGTTCGATATGTTCACTCCTTATGGCGGCGGCATCGTAACGGTGATGCGGGACGTTACGAAAGCCCTGGCCGCCCGCGGTCATCAGGTAGTTATTTACGCTTCCGATTACAGGAAAGACCAGGCTTTTCTCGATTCCATGCCAGCCAATATCGACATTCGTCTTTTACCCTGCCGGAGTAATCTGTTCAATTTTTGCTATATGCCATCCCTGCGCCGGGAAGCCCGGCTGCATCTCAGAGAGTTCGACATCATCCATCTTCAGACCTACCGAAGTTATCAGAACATCATTCTCAGCCGGGAAGCAAGACTGCAGAACGTACCCTATATACTGGAGAGCCATGGTACCCTGCCGCGGACAACCGGTGGGAAGCGTTCGGCGGTCTGGGCGCTCAAGCACCTGTTTGACACTGCCACCGGTATGAAAGTTTTACATCAAGCCGACCGGGTCATCGCCCACAGCGACGCCTCAATCGAAGAATATGTGAAATTCGGCGTGGAGCGAGAGAAAGTGGTGCTCCTCTTACCCCCGTTCGACATGACGGAGTTTGACGGTATACCCCCGGGCGGCAGTTTCCGCGAACGCTACGGTATTCATGACAAGAAGATAATTCTATCCCTGGGCAGGATACACAAAATAAAAGGACTCGATTTTCTCGCGGATTCCTTCGCGAGACTCTGTACTACACGAGACGATGTCGTGCTGGTCATCGCCGGAAATGACGATGGTTACCTCGCCAAGCTCAGAGCGCATGTACATCGCGCCGGTATCATGGACAAAGTGATTTTTACCGGTTTCGTCCAGGGACCCGCCAAGCTGGCCGCGCTGAATGATGCAGACGTCCTCGTCCAGCCTTCATTATACGAGTACAACTCACGCGTGATGTATGAGGCCATTCTATGCGGAACGCCGGTAGTGGTCAGCAGTGGAACGATGTCCAGTGAAAACCTGGTCAAGATGGATGCGGGATATCTGTTTGAGCCCGGTAATTGTGAACAGGCGGCCATGATGATCAACCGGGTCATCGATGATCCCGGGCAAATGAAGGAAAAGGTACAAAAGGCTGCCAGTTATATCCGGGCTGAGCTATCGCTCCAAAGAGGGGCTGAAAAGTACGAACGATTGTACCGTGAAGTTATCGGGTCCACGCACCGGTAGCTCTCTACTTCAATACGAGCCAGTTGCCCAGGCACAATCCATCCAGGCCGCTTTGAGCCAGCGTGTCCAGGGCGACTTCCGGCGTACCGACGATCGGAAATCCATGGAGATTGAACGAAGTATTCAGCAAACCGCCAACCCCGGTCAGGTCCTGGAACCCTTCGATGATGCGCCGGTAGGACGGGTTCCAGCTATTGATAGTCTGGGGCCGGGCAGTAAGGTCGAACGGATGAAGACCGGCGATGATGTCCATGGCGGCTTCTTTAGTATCGAAAGCTTCGATCATGTACGGGGCGGCCCGGGCATCAACCAGGTAATCGTCGGCCCGTTCTTCGAGCACAGCCGGGGCGAAGGGCATCCAGAAATCCCTTTGCTTGATGGCGAAATTGATCTTCCGGATAACGGACATGCTGCGTGGATCAGCCAGGATACTACGGTTCCCAAGGGCGCGGGGCCCCCATTCGTCACGGCCGCCGAAACGGGCGATGATCTTCCCTCCCGCCAGCAGTGATGCAACTTCGCCTTCTACATTATCATACCGGACCGCTTTTTGCCGCCAGCCTTTTTCCGTGATCGCGTTTTCCATTCGAGAATCATCATATTCATCGCCGTAGTACATGTCCTGCATCGGGGCTTTGATGACTTCGATGGCCTCGCGTTCGCAGTAGCGGTTGTAGGCTTCGAGAGCGGCCCCGACCGGCGTGCCGCCGTCGTCCGAGGCCGGGTAGAAAAAGGCGTCCTCGACCTCTTCCATTTCCCGCAGCAGCTTGTTGGCCTTGACGTTGAGGAACGACCCGCCGGCACAGGCAATCTTTTTTATGCCGGTCTCCCTGATACAGTTCTTCACCCACTGGGCGACGATTTCTTCATAGTGCTGCTGGCAGGCAGCGGCGACGTTATCGAACCGCTGCTCGGCGAGCTTTTTCCGCAGGAGCGGCTGGAGGCCGGTGAGGTACCGCCCGCTGGTATTCTGGAATTCCAGGGGTTTATCCGGGTTCACACGGATGAGGTCACGCATCTGGTCGATGCAGTATTCCGGCCGGCCGTAGGGAGCGAGGCCCATAACCTTGTACTCGTGCTCCCATCGTTTCAGACCGAAGAAGCCGGTGATCTCACTGTAGAAGTTGTTGCTGGGGCTATCGAAGTGCGTCGAGGAAGCGATGCGTTTCATGGTGTTGTTCTGACCGATGGAGACCGTCGAACTCAGGCAGTCCCCGGCACCGTCCAGCGTGAGTACCAGCGTGTCCCCGTCCCAGGGGCGGTTGTAGTAGGCACAGGCCGCGTGGGAAAGGTGGTGTTCCACGAAGAATACTTCACGATCCCCGATGCCCAGTTCCCTGAACAGAGCATTCAGCTCATCCATCTTGCGGCGGGGATGGAGCGTTTTCACGAGAAGATTACAGAAGGCGTGGCTGTGGACATAGGGAGTCAGCTTCTGGTAAAGCCGGGTATGGACCGGCTCTTCTTTCAAGGGCGCATGGGTGCGCAGCAGGCCGACCATCGCGATGATGGTCACAGCTTCCGGCGATACCCCGGCTATCCTGAAAACCCGCCGGATGGATTCCAGGGGCGGTCCGCTATAGTTTTTAATATTATTGATCCGCTCTTCATTGATGGCAGCAAGGACGGCGCCATTTTTCAATAATACCGCGCCGCTGTTATGGCCGTCATGAATGGCGAGGACGAAAATGTCTTTGTTCATTTCTCCTTACTGTATACCATATTTCACGCCTGTTCTGCACACATGGGTACCAGCACCCATTTTTTCAAACCATCGAAGACTGACGCTGCAGTTTACTTAACGTTCCGGTCAAACCTATAATGAGTAAACAGGGAAAAGAGAACAGGAGACACTAACATGAACGAAATCAGCCATGGCAAGTATATCGTTACCAAACCCAAGGAGAATATCACGGTACCCAAATGGGGCGGTAATCTATCCGCGGAAACGAGCACGCGCGTCATGTACCTGGACAGCGAGGTGATACCGGGAGCCTTCTACGTGGAGTGCGTTTGGTTCTGGCCGACGGACAAAGAGGACAAAGCCAGTCCCGAGCCGCATACGCATGAGTTCGATGAGGTGCTGGGTTTCTTCGGGACGGACCCCAATGACCTGAACGACCTCGGGGCAACCATCGAGTTGTACATAGACGGCGAGCGGAACGTGATGAACCAGACCTTCCTCGCCTATATACCAGCGGGCATCCTCCACAATCCGCTCAACATCCTTGAAATCCACCGGCCGGTGTTCCACTTTGCCACCAATACGGGGAAAAAGTATGAGGGGAAGGCGTAAGGCGTATTATTACTAGTATTGATTTCTTCCATACCATGAGTTATACTCCTGGTATGGAAGAAAGATCATCTGTAAAAACTGCAATTTCAATTGAAAAACACTTGTTTGAGGAAATAGACGCCCTGGCAGGGGAAATGGACGTTACTCGAAGCAGGCTTCTTGCCATAGCAGCACGTGAATTTGTCAATAAACATAAAAGCCAGAAGCTGCTTGCATCGATCAATGAAGCTTACGAAGACCAGCAGGATGAAGCGGAGGTACGTCTCCGGCAAGGGATGAAAACCAAACAAAGGGCTAGAGTAGTAAACGAGTGGTGATCAATCAGGGTGATATTTTCTGGATCGATCTGGGGTCGAGGGAGGGTTCAGGTCCAGCATATCTCCATCCTCATCTGGTCATTCAGAACAACATCTTTAATCAAAGCCGTATCAACACAGTTGTAGTCTGCACTCTTGCATCCAATACAAAAAGGGCAAATTCTCCCGGTAACGTTCTCCTGGAGCAGGGTGAAGCCAATCTTCCCAAATCCAGCGTCGTCAACGTAACCCAACTATTTACTGTGGACAAAAGCGATCTTGTAGAAAAGATCGGGACGGTCTCCCGGCAACGCTTTCTTCAAGTCCTCGACGGTATCGGACTGGTAATCAATCCAACCGAATTAGGGTAGCCCACGGTCTGAAGGCAAATGGAAGGGCAGTTCGAAGATGTCCATATGAGCATCCTTGAGAACGATTACCGTACCCGAAACCCGGCTTCCTGGGAATATTTTCCACCATAATTTGGACTCATACCTCCATTGCGTATATAATCAGGTGAATCAGCAATCAGTCAAGCAATGGAGGGTACTATGAGTTTGGAACAACAGATTAAAGATTACGCTCGCATGGCCGGCATGGACAAGTGCGGTATCGCGCCTGTTTCCCGGTTTGACGGTGCGCCCGAAGGATCCAACCCGAAGGACTTCCTGCCGGGTTGCAAGTCCGTCATCTCGGTCGCGGTGCGTCTGGCTGACGGCGTCGTGCAGACGGTTATGAGGAACTTTGAGGACGGTAATGCAAGGGCGCAGGGAGTCTACGGCACGTACGGTTACACCATCGCTCCCAATTTCCATCTCCTCTATTCGGTTTACGCCATCGCCCAGTTCATCGAACGCAATACCGGCAAGGCCGCGATGCCCACCCAGGTAGGGCCGCTCCAGGCCGGTATGGCCATCAGCCAGAGGCATGCCGCGGTGGCGGCAGGTCTCGGGGAATTCGGGTGGATGAGCATCGTCCTGACGCCGGAATTCGGACCGAGGAACCGGTTCGGGGCCATCCTCACCACCGCCGAACTGGAACCCGACCCCATGTACAACGGCCCGCGGCTCTGCGACCCGTCCAAGTGCAACATCTGCACCACGGTCTGCCCTACCGGCGCCCTCAGCAAGTACGGAGAGAAAGAAGCCCGCCGTGTGACGTATAACCATGAAAAAGGCGAGAAGGTCTACGAGTACTGCCATGTCGACATGGCCCGGTGCCGTATTGCGGCTCACGGTCTGATGAAGAAGACAGGCGGACGGGAAGACCTGGTAACATCACTCGATGCCAGTATAGAAGAAATCAATGAAGCCTGCCGGAAGACCATGCCGGAAGGCCTCCAGGACTCCCCGACGTTCAAGTGCGGCAAGTGCC
Organism: uncultured Dehalococcoidaceae bacterium; assembly: GCA_964595455.1. Lineage (GTDB taxonomy): Bacteria > Chloroflexota > Dehalococcoidia > Dehalococcoidales > RBG-16-60-22 > DAOUEG01. The sequence continues at coordinate 68,138 of CAZQQL010000001.1, read as the reverse complement.
TGACCTATTGCCCGGTGGGCAACTGGAAAGAAAAATTCAGGGATACCGGTTTTTCCCACAAGCTGCCCATCGTCCAGTGGTAGTGCTGAGCAGCAACTGAATGATGAACCCCAGTTCCCGGTCCGGTCCGTTACGATCCCGGACCTAGCCGGGGCTTAGTTCGCTTGTTCATGGGTCTGGAAAAAAGGACAAATCCCGGAAGAATGGATTACAATAGAGCGGCCTGGCTGACAGGCAAAATGATTTGGAGGCAGATGCTTTATGTTCCGAGACCCTGACATCGGGAAACCGGCCCAGCAATTGAAAGAAGAACGGTACAAGAGGATCCACACTGCCCAGACCCTCGGGGTGCCGGACAGGGTTCCGATAACGCTCCCGATGGGCAATTTCCCGGCCAAGTACTGCGGGGTCCCCTGCTCCGCCGCCTACTATGACCCTGATGCCTGGTACAATGCCCATGTGAAAGCCCTGGAGGATTTCAGACCGGATTCGTTTGGCGGTTCCCCGCCGACCTGCGGTAAAGCCCTGGAAATACTGGACCCCAGGACCATGCGGTGGCCGGGGCATGGCGTCGATCCCAATCACGGTTTCCAGGCAATTGAAATAGACGGGCTCCAGGCGGACGAGTTCGACGAGTACATGAAGGACTCGAACGACTACATGCTGCGCAAGCAGATACCCCGCGTTTACGGGAGCCTCTCCGGGCTGGAGAAGATCCCGCCGCTGTACCAGATACTGCACGGCCCCGGCTCAGCGCAGTCATTGGCCATGGTCCTCACCGATCCCGAGGTTGCCGAGGCCGTCTCGGTGCTCCAGAAGGCCGGCAAAGAGATGCGGAAGCTCGCCACAGAACAGGCCAAGTTCATGGAGTTGATGGCCAGTTACGGCTACTATCCCACCCCGATGGTGGGCGCGATGCCTCCTTACGACTCACTCTCCCATTCCATTCGCGGTATGACTGGCATCATGTACGACATGTTCCGCCAACCGGACAAACTGCTCGAACTCATCGATTTCGTCCTGAAAGAGACGCTGGAGAAGACGCCGCTCATCCCGGACGAGAATGGCGATATTCGGATATTCATGACCAATACACGCGGCTCCGATGATTTCATGTCCAAGAAGCAGTTCGACCGGTTCTACTGGCCGAGCTTCAAGAAACTGGTAGACAGCCTGTGCGCCAAAGGCGCGACGCCCGGCATCTTCTTCGAGGGCTGTTTCGATTCACGCATCGAGTACCTGCTTGATCTGCCCAAGGGCAAATTCATCGCCCGTTTCGATACCTCCGACATCTTCCGCGCCAAGGAAATCCTGAAGGGCCACTGCTGCATCGAAGGCAATGTCCCCTCCTCCATCCTCCAGGTCGGCAGCAAGGAAGATGTGATCGCCTACTGCAAGAAGCTCATCGATGTAGTGGGAAAAGACGGCGGTTACGTTCTTTCACCGCGCAGTTCGATTGAAGAGGTGAAAGCGGAAAACCTGAAAGCCATGATCGACTTTGTCAAGGAATACGGCGTTTACCGCTAAACGCTACCTGAAGTGAATCAGAGGGTGCTGCCGCCCGAGGGCGGCAGCACCCTCTTTTTATGGCAAGAGAGTCAGGTCCTGTTCTTCCAGGAAATAAGCGCCCAGCGGGAAAAGCCCTCATGGGTAAAAATACCCCCCGCAGCATCGGCGAATTTCGGCCCCAGGTAGGCCCGTATCGCCGCCAGTTCTTCTTGCGTGAAGGGGTCTGTCCGCCATTGCAAGCTGCTGACGGCTTCCTCGATGCTGGAAAACCGGACCTTCACTTTTGAGTAAAGAATCTCCACGTCAGCATGGATTCCCATCTGGTAGAGCATGTTGGCAATGTAAATATACGGGGCATGTTTTTTCTCTCCGCGACCGATGACCTGATACACCTCAAAATCGAACGGCAGGTGCACGACAGGGAACGTGAGATAGGCCGCCCGTTTCGCGATATTGGCGACACATTCCAGGGCATGTTTCATGTCTCCGGCCATGAACGAACGTGAAGCCACCACCACATCATGAGGAGGAACCCTGGCCAGGGCTTCCTGCCAGGGAGCGTTGATGCAGGTCACGCCGCCGAGGTCCTTCTCTGCGGCGTTGTCACGGAGACGTTCCAGCATCCTGGGAGAGATGTCCAGGGCAGTGATAGAGGCCCCTTTCTCAGCCAGCGGGATAGCCAGCATGCCCGGTCCGGAACCGATGTCCAGCACCGTCCACCCCGGTTGGATTTCAATGCGGTCCAGCATCCTCGAAATATAGTCATCCTTGTCCCGCTCTCCTCCAGCCTTGCCCCGGTTGACACTTTTATCGAAGGTATCCGCCCGCTTGTCCCATAATTCCTTCTGGGACATCCCGTCTCTCCAGTGGCCTCGGCCGGAGGCTTCTCCCCACATGGCGTTCCAGTCTATCGAGTTGAAGTCCATATTACCTGTCACTTTCCAATAAGGTATAGTAAGCGCCGTTCGCGCAGGCCTGGCACAGAGTGACGCCGTTCTGCTTAATGTGCCTGCCGTCCGCGATACGCTCGCCACAGGAGGAGCAGACTGCAGTTTCACGGGGAGACCCCGGCAGATCATTTTCCGGGATGATCACACGTACCGGCTGGAGGGTCACGAGCTCTTCATCCGGCGTAGCAGCAATTTCTTTGAGCGTGTCTTCCTTATCTAACTGGGAAGAAAAGACTTTCGTCACGGTACCGCGGACCGCTTTCCCCGTCTCCAGGTTGACAAACGTCGCCGCAAAGCGCCCGTAGTTGACGTGCTTCAGAGACCGTTTCCCCAGCGAGCACCCCGTCACGGCCTGGACCGCGTCAGTCATGCAGCGGTCTATCTCAGCATAGACAATGACTTTCTTTTTATTGTTCTGGTACGGATCCAACCCCAGGTACCGCAGGGCCGCCACGGTGATCCGGGTTCCCAGGGCAAGACCGACGCACGTTCCGCCGTGGAATTCGGATGCCTTATTCAGGAAATAAGCGAAGTCTTCCATGATGTCACTTCCTTGTTGTTATTTGCATTGCAAACCAGCGGTATGCATATTTTCCTGCCCACCGGCCCATCTATATACCTGATGTTTACCGGGATGCCATAGATATCTCCGAGATTGTCCTCCGTCACCACATCATCCGGGCAACCGTAGTCAAGTACCCCGCCGTTTTTCATCAGCGCTACCTTACTGGCGGACATGAAGACATGGTCCGGGAAATGCGACGTCATGATTATTGGCAGTCCGGTATCCGCCAGGTCCTGCACGACCTGCAACAGCCGAACCTGGTTGCCGAAGTCCAGGTGGGAGGTCGGCTCGTCCAGCAAAAGTAGAGAAGGCTGCTGGGCGATAACCCGCGCAAAAATGACCAGTTGCCGTTCACCGCCGCTGATTTCAGTGTAAGGTTTTTCCCGGAGATGAGCAATTCCCAGCGATTCCAGCGCTCTGACGGCGATAGCTATGTCCTTATCAGCCGGGGAAGCCAGCATGTTGAGATGAGATGCCCGGCCCACGAGCACCGCGTCCAGCACCGAAAAGGGGAAGGCGGGCTGATGGACCTGGGGAACGTACCCCATGTACCGGGCTACTTCCCGGCGGCGCATCGAATGGATGCTGCGGCCGTCGATGAAGACATCCCCTGTTTCCAGGGGCATCAGATTACAGAGACACTTGAGGAACGTGGTCTTGCCGCAGCCGTTGGGCCCGAGCAGGCAGAGGATTTCTCCGTCTTCAAGATCCAGGCTCATATCGTCGAAGCCGGACTCACCGCCAGGAGTATAGTGAAACGCTGCGTTCCGTACCACCAGTTTCATAACCACCCCTTTTTCCGACTTGTGAGGAGATACAGGAAGAACGGCACGCCGATGATTGCCGTCAGGATGCCTATCGGGATTTCCACCGAAGCGGCCGTGCGGGTGAGGTTATCGATGAGGAGCAGGAAGACTGCGCCCATCAGCGTCGCCACCGGCAGGAGTTTCTTGTGGCACGGCCCCACCAGCATCCTCCCCATGTGCGGGATCACCAGGCCGACCCAGCCGATAATGCCGCTGATGCAAACCGCCGAGGCGGTGATCATGGTACAACAAATGATGACGATTATCCTTACTTTTCTAGTATCCACGCCCAGAGAGAGGGCTTCTTCTTCACCCATGGCCAGCACGTTGAGCCGCCAGCGTATAAGCAGCAGTACGATGATGCCGACTATCATAGGGCCGGCCACCATAAGGAGGTCTTCATGCCCGACAGCGGACAGGCTTCCCATAAGCCAGTAGACGATGGTGGGAAGCTGGTCCGTAGGATCGGCGACATACTTGACCAGGGAAAGGAACGCTCCGAAGAGCGAACCGATGGCCATTCCAGCCAGTATCAGGCTCAGGGTGGGATTGCTGCGCACCACCCGGCTGACGGAGTACGAGATCCCGACCGCCGCGAGGCTGAAAACGAAGGCCAGTCCCTGGACCACGAAAGGGTCTCCCGAAACCAGAATACCGAGCGCGGCTCCAAACCCGGCCCCGGCGGCCACGCCGAGGATATCCGGGGAGACGAGGGGATTGCGGAACAAACCTTGAAAGGATGCCCCGGCGATGGACAGACTGCCGCCCACGAGCACAGCGGCGATGATGCGGGGCAGGCGGATCTCCATCACCACGGTGGCCGCCATCTCCGGCAGGGCGATATCGATGCCGGGAAGCTGCGAGATAAACACCTTGATAACATCGATAGGAGACACGGGATAGCGGCCGATGGCGAAGGAGAGTATAAAAAGGGCCATAAGCACGATTGCGAACAAGAGTGTAGCGGAAAGCCCGCCGCGCGCCCTGAGCGCGGCGAGCCACCGGTTCTCAACCGGCCTGGTGCAGTCCACAGCCATGCTGCTACTGCCCCGTTCCGAGAAGGTTATTCAGTTCCGCATCGGTCAACTCATAATGGAAGAACTTGCTGTAGAATTCCTTGACCTTACCTTCCAGGTCCAGCCCGACGGTCTTTTCCGGATAGAGCTTGTCGACCATCCAGTACATGCCGACTATCTGGCAGGGACCGGGAGGTCCGTCGAACCAGGAAAATGGGTTGTCCGGCCTGAGAAATACCTGCTTGTCCTTGACTGCCCGGAGTTCGCCCCAGGTACCGGAGGTCATAATGGCCTGATAGAGGCTGGTCTGGCTGCCCCGCCCGATGATGATCATGTCCGGGTCCCATACGGCAATCTGCTCGAAGGATGTTTCCGCCATGCCGTAACCCCCCTTGAGTTCCACCTCGGCAACGTTGATCCCGCCGCAGAATTCCAGCAAGCGGGTATGCATGGAGCCGATGGGGTCGGTGCTGAAGCCTTCCTTGCCTTCGGCGTAGTAGACCCTTACCCTGTCTGCCTCAGGCATGCCGGAAACGATGCTCTCCACGTACTGCATGGCTTCTTTATAGTAGGTAATGAGGGCTTCCGCCCGTTCCTGTTCCCCGAGCAGTTCGCCGATGAAACGGATTTCTTTTTCGTATTCGGTCAGGGCATCGTCCTTATAGTTGGTAGATGCTTCACCGGCGGAGACGCCGACCACCGGGATACTGCCGAACTTCTCCTGCCGTTCTGCGATCGTGGATTCCTGGAACTGCCCCTCGAGAATAATATCGGGCCGGGCGGCGATGAAGGTCTCATAGTTGCCGGTCTGGGTACCGAACCAGCCGCCGACCACGGGCAGGCTGGCGTACTTTTGCGGTACCAGAGAGGGCTTGCCGTTGAACGTGAAGCTCAGCCCGGCCAGTTTATCCGGCGCGATAAGGTATACCAGTTCCATTTCTATCGGACCGGTGGTAAGGACGCGGTTGATGACGGATGGCACGACCAATTCCCGACCGAACATATCAGTTATAGTGCGGGTAGTCGCCGCGACGGAGGACGTGGTTACCTGGTTTTCACAGCCGGTAGAAATGACAGGTAACGCTGCAAGTATAATGAGCAAAACAACGAGGGCAGCAAGACATTTATTCATTAGTGTACTCCTATCTCTTAATCATGGGATGAATATGGATCAAGAGAGGAGCTGCTGAAGTCAGTACGGAGGCAATCCTCTCCGGAGTCGTTTAAATAGTTTCTCCGGAGGGACAGTCTGCCCAGGAAAACAGAGCCGATAGCGAGGTGGAAAGAAATGGAAGGAGACATCCGGGGGACAGATGCCATTATGATACGTGTTGGGGCCATATCAGTTCCTCTTTTCCACCCGGGAGGCAATGCCGTTTCCAGCATTACCGTCGACCCCGATAGTATCGGGGTACCGGCTGATTCCCATGTCCCTGAAACGGGATACAGGGAGGACAGCTCCGGAGAAACTGCATTATCTTAGCATGGCAGTTATATCGCTGTCAATATAGTATCGGAAATCCCACAGGATAGTTGAAAAGAAGATGACAAAGGCGGCAACTAAATATAGTGTTACCGCCTTTGCTACCGTCATAACGACCTTAGTCAGGATAGGTAAACGAGGTCGTGAAATCATTCACGTTGAGCGTGTAGGTAGCGCCGCGTTCGAAGTCACTGCCGAGATTCAGGTTCTTCGTATAGTAAGTATACAGCGCGGTGCAGACAGCGTCCGCCGGGCGCTGTGCAGTCACTTCTATGTTGACGGTAAGGTCGTCACGGGTGACCACAGCATCATGGAAGGTGGTGCAGCCGTCACGCAGGCCAAGTTCGATATTGATGCCGATCTGCTCCGGATAGGATTCCATCACGGCGACGTCCACTTCATGTATCGGAGCAAGGTCGATTTCTATATCGTCAATCATTACCTGCGTCAGCATGTCCCATTTCCCGTCCATGACCGCGGACTTGACCACGCCTTTTTCCACGGTAATAATAGCTTCGTGGGGCGTGATGACCTGCGCCAGCATTTGACCGGTCCTGTCCCCGTAGCCAGCCTGGGTGCTGTCAAACCGGTACACGAACTGGAAGGCATGCTCGGTTTCCGGGTAGAGGGTTTCGATGAGTTCAAGGGTATCTTCCATGCCGTCGAAAGCGAAGGTCGGGCTCTGCCGGATGAAGTCTTCGGCCGCGCGGCGCGCAGCTTCCTCGGTGTAAGCCATATCTGGCCAGAGCCACGGATGACTGGAAAGGGATGGCCACGGTCCGGCTGATTGGCCGCCCTTCTCCCCTATCCATATGGTAGTGATACTTTGGGCGCCCCGGGCGGGTACGAAGAGAGACAGCCCATACGGGCCGTCGAGCCCTTCTTTCCAGGTTACGCTGATCTGTATTTGAGGTTCGAGCCCGGAAGACACGCTGAAGGGCTCACGAGCGATTTCCTGCACTATGATGTTCTCATTGAGAAGCTGGATGAGATACTCGCCTTCCCATTTGTCATTGGCGTTACTCTTCAATTTCAGGATAAACTCCGATTTTTCACCAGCTTTGTGTCCGGCGGTATTACCGGAGAACGTAATCATGTGCTCGGTTCCGGGACCCCACACAGATGTGAACGGGTCCGTTTGGGATGCAGGCTGAGTCGTGATCGCAGCGCCGCACCCACTACAGGTGATGACCAGCGCTATGATCCCCGATATGCCCAGTAACCAGATGAAAAAGGATTTTCTCATTAAAGCTCCCCTAATATTCTTTTCACTAAATAGAACGTCCGGGAAAGGCACTTAGTTAGGTATTTGCTGACAAATAAATGCAAACCGGGAAAAGGCCGGTCCTGCCACGGACTGTGCTTTTCCCGGTTTGATCCCAGGACTGGAATATACCTGAAGGGTTATTTGAGTTTGCCGAATTCTTGTTCCACTTCGTTCGCCCGGTGATATTGCCGGCTGGGAAGTCTGTTGAAGAATTCCATGACGTTTTCCGGAGCGCCGTTGGACTTTGCAGTCTGAACAATCTGGTTTTTGTCCGCGGGAAAACCAATGCCCTTCATGTATTGGGCAAACTGGGCGGCGCTGACTTTCTGGCTATGCAGGGATGCTTCTCCACCTTTAGGCCCGCCTATTTTGCCTCCTTTTTGCCCGCCTCTGACGGCAGGATCTTCTTCACGCATGGTGAGACCTCCTTATGTACTCACGTCTCGACAGCAATTCATGCGAGACTACACCAGTATATAAATACCGTAACGATAGAAGAATTCGTAAGTTCCCCTACACGCACGCCCTTCGCGCCGGGCTCACGTTAGGTATTCAGGCAAACTGGAGTCACGCACATGCGAAGGCCAGGGGGTTCGATACTGGAAACGGTCATCCTGCTGTTCCACCCGTTTGTTTTCATGAACAGGAGTGAAATTTGCCGGAAATCTGGATCGTGAGCGGATATCAGGCTGTAAACATATTTTTGATCTTCTGGAAGAAGGACTTCTTTGTCTTCACTTCCAGGTACAGGTCACCCGGTTCCCCGCCGGCTTTACCCTGAGCGCCCATACCTCGAAGCCTGATGCGCTGGCCGTCTTTTATCCCGGCCGGTATCGTGACCATCAGGTTTTTCTGCCCCATGGAATATCTTACCTCGCCGCCGCGGCTCGCCATCTCAGGTTCGAGGTCGAGGTTATCCAGCAGGTCATCGCCTCTCTCGGGCAATTCAACACCGGCGACCCTTTTAAGAAAGAACCTGATTATCTTCCCTGTCACTCCGTTGAGGACAGGCATCCCGGCCCCGGTACCGGCCGAATATCTTGCTCCGTTTTGTCCTTGAAACCCGTGCCGGTTTCCGTAGCCTTGCCCGTAACCGCCCGTGCGGTAGAACCGGAACGTTTGATACTGGGGACCGTACGACTCGCGGAAGATGTCCCCCGAACTGCGGAACCCGAACATCCTGGCAAATTCCTCGAATACCTGGTCTATGTCAGAACCCCGGAAGATGTCCTCGGTGGTATGCGCCTGGCGGAAACGGTCATAGGCTGCCGTCCCATACTGAGAGCTCAGGAAGTCGTACTCCTTCCTCTTAGCGGGATCGGACAACACGGCGTAGGCCTCGTTAAGGTCCTTCATCTTATCGGTCGCGGCCGGATCGCCCTTGTTTTTGTCAGGATGGTACTGGAACGCCAGTTTACGGTAGGCATCCTTGATGGCCTGCTGGGTGGCGTCTTTTCCGACACCGAGGATATCATAATAGTTTTTGTGACCCATACTATTTACAGGATACCCCATTCGGGAAGCAAGTCTGAAATGGCTGATATGGGCGCATCAGGATACGTGAGATTTGTTGAACGGACCATCTCCTGATAGGCCTGAAACCTGACGCTAGTCCGGCTTCCTGATCAGGTAGAGAGATGGTCCGGTCGAGCCGGGGTATCGCTCGACGACCCTGCCAGCAGGCGGCTGCAGTGCTTCCTCAAGGTCACCGTACCGGAGCGCGCCGGTTGGACAATGCGCGGCGCAGACCGGTTCTTGCCCAATGCCGGTGCAGTAATCGCATTTCTGCATTGTCCCATCTTTGCCTATCCGGGGGACGTCGTAAGGGCAGGCGGTGAGGCAATCCCCGCAGCCGTTGCAGCGTTCCCGATCAACCAGGACAATGCCTTCCGCTGATTTCGTGATGGCTCCGGGTTTACATACCTTCAGGCAGGCAGGCTCAGCACAATGGAGGCAAGCAAGCGAAAGGAACGTCAGGCGGACCTCCGGGAACGACCCCGTCCAGGCGTTCGTCAGCCTTCTCCAGGCAATACCGGGTTCCACACCCCGCACCGTTTTACAGGCTGTTTCGCACGTGCGGCACCTGACGCACCTTGTTTCGTCATAAATCCAACCGCGTTGCTCCGGCATAGTACAACCTCATTCTCAGTTATGTCAATTTACGGACCTGGACAAGCGTCTGCTTCGTCATGGCGGTGATGACGGGATCGAACGCCTTATCGGGATCGATGGTGAACAGCAGGTTCGTATTGGCCCCGCCGTCGAGCAGGTCATAGCCGGGCAATCCCAGTTCCTGGCAGCCCTGCCACCAGCCATGCAGTCCCATGACGACATCCGGCGCGATGCCGGGGAACAGTTCCGCCCTCGCCTTTATCCAACCATGCGGGGACTCGATAGAAACCCAGTCCCCATCTTTAATCCCCCTCGCTTTTGCCGTATCCGGGTGGATGTATATCCATGGGTCGGGGGCCAACTCGCGAAGGCTGGGGACGTTCCGCAGCCACCCATGATTGTAGGCATCCGAAGTGTGCGTATCGAAAAAGACGAGCGGAAACCGTTCCAGGAGTTCCGGGCTGCGTTCCGGGCCTTCCGGCGGGGCAACCCATTCCGGCAGCGGATTGAAGCCGTTCTTCTCGAACGTCGTATTATAGAGGGCTACTTTTCCTTCCGGCAGATACGGCTCATGGGACAGGCGGGGGCTCGGGGTGGTAAATATTTTGTCATATTTCTCGTACGTCATCTCGCCCGGCTGGAACGTTATCCCGTCGGGATGCTGTCGCAACTGGTCTATCGTCATCTCGAAGTTTTCAAGCTGATAGTTCATGCAGGCGGTCATATCGCCGTGCCAGAACTCGTCCCCGTAACCAGCGGCGACCCCGAAGTCCAGCCAGAACTGGTAGTCCGACTTGTAGTCGCCAAGCGGTTCTACCACCTTGTTCCGGGCCATGAGCCAGGAACCGGTGAATTCAAACGGATGGTCGCACTCATACATGGTTGCCACGGGGATGACGATGTCCGCCCAGGGCATGGAAGCCGTTTCCATGACATCTATGACGACGAAGAAATCCAGTTTTTCCAGCGCCTTGATGATATGCGGCGTCCCACGGGTGATGACGGTCGGCTGCGTCCCGGGGGCGATGATAGTCCTGGGCGGGTACGGTTTCTCCGTCAGCACGCTGTCCAGGCAGCGGAAATAGGCGGATGAGGTCCCTTCAATGAACGGCTGCATCCCTGGAGCCAGTTCCGGACCGACGAGTTTATCGATCCATTCCTGTGTGTATCTCTCCCGGATATGGACCGGTTTCAGCATGGGCGCCTTGCCGGGCACCGGTACGACGTTGCCGCCGGGACGGTCGAAGTTACCGGTTATGGCGATCAGCGAGGCGACGGCCCGCAGGGCGTTGTTGGCATTGACGGTCTGGTCGAAAGCATTCCCAGCCAAGATGCAGGCCGATTTCGCGTCGCTGTAGAGCCGGCTTATCTCGCGTATCCTGTCGGCCGGTATGCCGGTGATGGGCGCCGCCCATTCGGGGGTGTACTGCCGGATGTGCGCCTTGAGTTCCGGGAACCCGTGGCACCATCGTGCGGTAAATTCTTTGTCATAGCGCTCCTCGGTGATGATGACATACAGCATGGCCAGCGCCAGGGCGGCATCGGTGCCCGGCCTCACCGGCACCCATTCATCAGCCTGGGCGGCGTCCGGCTGGAGGACCGGCTTGATAGCCATGACTCTGGCGCCCCGGTCACGGGCATCAAGGATGCCCTTCATCGTTCCTTTCGAGGTGCCTGCAAACGCCGGATTGGCCCCCCAGATGACGATGAGGTCGGTGTGTTCGAAGTCTGTCATGGTCATGGGGCTACCGAGCGTGTAGGCAAACCCGAAAGCCCGCTGGATGGCGCAAATGCCGCTGTGGCCGTAGTTGGGGCTGCCGTGGACCATGAGAAACCGGTAGAGATATTCGCTGTAGGAACGGTGCTGGGGGGAAAGAATGGCCAGCGATTCCGGGCCGTATTCCCGTTTCTGCTGGAGGAGTTTTTCCGCGATTGTCCCGACCGCTTCATCCCAGGAGATCCTCTCGAACTTGCCCTCGCCTTTCTTCCCCACCCGTTTCATGGGGTATTTCAGGCGCTGCGGAGAATACAGCCACTCAGCGGACGCGAATGCCTTGGCGCAGAGCTTGCCATGGTTCATGGGTGCTTCTTTCATGCCCTCGACCCTGACGAGCCTGCCGTCCTCAACAAAGCAATTGAGACCGCAGCCCGCAGCGGGCCCGCACATCGAACAGAAGGTCTTGACCTGTGTACTACGGTTCGATTTCATGGTTACCTCGAGCAACGTTCAGATTCAGAAAATGTCCCAACTACAACAAACGAATCATGCATAGAACGAGTGTAGCAGGTCACCATGAGAATTCCAAGTAGTTCTCCAGGCAGAGCATGATAAAATGGTTAAAGAACAAGGAAAAATCCTTGTAAATCAAGAAGCTCGATGTCGGCGGAGGAACATGGCGTGAAAGCGATGGTATTGAGGAGCATAACACCAGTCGAAGCTGCCCCTTTGGCGCTGGAAGAACGTCCGGTCCCCCGGCCGGGCCGGGGCCAGATCCTTGTGAAGGTAACGGCTTGCGGTATCTGCCATACCGAACTCGATGAGATCGAAGGGAGACGGCAACCGGTCCTGCCCGTCATTCCCGGGCATGAAATCGTCGGCAGAGTCATCGAAGCCGGGCCGGAAGCTACCCGGTTTAAACCCGGAGACCGGGTGGGCATCGCCTGGATCAATTCAAGCTGCGGCGTATGCCGGCATTGCCGGAGCGGCATGGAAAACCTGTGCGACAAGTTCCGGGCCACCGGCTGCGATGCGGACGGCGGATACGCCGAATATACCACGGTGCATGAAGATTTCGCTTATCCGGTACCGGGGAGGTTTACCGACGTCGAGGCGGCGCCGTTGATGTGCGCGGGGGCCATCGGCTACCGGGCGCTCCGGCTTACCGGCATGCAGAACGGGTGGTCCCTGGGCCTGTACGGCTTCGGGGCTTCAGCCCACCTCGTCCTGCAGATGGTGAACTATCAGTATCCGGATTCCAGGGTGTTCGTCTTCACCCGCAACAGGGACGATGCCCCGGGCCGGCTGGCGAAGACGATGGGGGCCGATTGGGTGGGCATGACCGGGGAGCAATCTCCGGAAAAGCCGGCCTGCGCCATCGATACTACACCGACGGGCATCCCCGTCAGGGAAGCGATGCAGAACCTGGACAAGGGCGGGAGGCTGGTGATCAACGCCATCCGGAAAGAGACCCCGGTCCCGGAACTGGACTACACCGATCACCTCTGGTGGGAAAAAGAGATCAAGAGCGTCGCCAATATCACACGGCGGGACGTCGAGGAATTCCTGCCCCTGGCGGCCAAAATACCCATCATACCGGAGACCGTGGAATTCAAACTGGAAGAAGCCAACAAGGCCTTACTGATGCTCAAACAGGGCAAGTACCACGGGGCGGGAGTCCTGCGGATATCGGACTGACACCGGACGGAATGGCGGCTCTTCAACGGCTGCGGATGAACGCTTCTTCGCTTTCATGTTATGCTAAGGTCAGTTAGTGAGCAAGGAGGGCCCCATGGACGTCATCGATGCAGTATCCAGGCGACACAGTGTGCGTGATTTCAGTTCAAAGCCAGTTCCCCGTGAAACGGTAATGAAAATCCTGGAAGCGGCCACACGCAGTCCGTCGGGCGGCAACGGCCAGCCCTGGGAAGTATTCGTTACCGTGGGAGCTACGCTGGAAAGGATACGGAAGGTCTACCTGGAGCGTTTTGCGAGCGGCGCGGGGAGTCCGCCGCCGGCAGGACGACCTTCTCAGCCAGCTTACATCCAGGAGCGCATGGCTGTCATCAGGAAAGAACGGTTCCAACTGCTCGGACTGGACCCGGATGATCCTGCGTCGGGCAAGGTGTTCCTGGAATGGGGATCAAGGCTGTTCGGGACTCCTGTTCTCGTCATCATCTGCATGGACAAAGCCCTGTCGAACCAACTGGACATCGGGTTGTTCGTTCAGACGGTCTGCCTGGCGGCGCAGGGATACGGGATCGATTCCTTTATCGCCGGAGGTTTCATAACCCACCAGGACGTGCTGCGTAAAGAACTGGAAATCCCTGACGACCTGAATATCATCACGGGTATCGGCCTCGGTTACCCCAATCCCGATGCCGTCATCAACACCTACCGCAGCCCGAGAAGGCCGATCTCGGAAGTAGTACGGTACAAAGACTGACTGGGAACCCGATTCATCTCTTGCCGAAGAACTGCAGCGGGCTGTAAAGACCCGGTTCGCGGACCGGAGCCTCTTTTATGGGGCACGGTCCCTCTTCAAGGTCCTTCAGTCCGGCGGCTTTCAGGGCATCCGCAGTGGGACCGTACCGGGCGGCGGGAGGCACAAAAACCACGAACCCGTCCCGCCCTCTCGTGAGCAGGACCCGGTAGCTGTTCAGTCGCAGCACCCGGGGGTTGAAGGCATTGATACGACGGGTGATCGGCGTTCTCCAGGATTTGACGTCCCACTTCATATCGCTGCCCCAGCAAACGACGGGGAAATCCAGTTCAAGGCCCTGGCATCCGAACTCGGTTACCACCTCTTCCAGGGCGCAGCAGGAACGTTTGTCGGCCGGATCGGCGTTGTACCACGGGCCGTATTTGACCTTCCTCGTGGCAAAGTAGTTGTTCGGGATACCGTAGTATTCCAGGTCCACGGCCTTCGAGGACGCCAGCAGGCCATATCGCTTGTCCGCGCAGCCGGCGTAGCGCTGGCGCACGTAGTCTTTGGCCTTTTCCAGGTCGCGAGCCAGGTACATGTCGAAGCCCTGTTCTGCCATGCGAACAGACAGAGCGGCGGCTTTCCCGAGGTCGCCGTCCAGCAGTACAGCAGCCCAGCAGTGGACGTCTTCCGCGAGGTGGGAGCGCAGAGACGCGGTCAGATCCAATTCGAGATGAGCAATGACTTCAGCCGCCGAGGGAAATGCCTCTTTCAACCTTGGCGGGCAGTGGACCGACCAGCGAAGCGGCACCTTCTTCATGGCACTATCCCATTGCGCCAGCCCGCCTTCCTCGCCGACATGGATCTCCTGCCCTTCCCCTATCAAGGCGATGATCACCGTCCAGTCTTCGAGGCGCTCCGCTATACGGAGAAAGTCCTCCGGCTGGGATACCCGGCTGCCCCGTTTTTCACCGGCCTTGTTGGCGTCCCAAGCGCGCTGGGCTTCATCGTAGACCCAGATGCGCTCAGACGGTGTTTGCCGGCTGCCGCCCCCGTACTGTTTCAGGAAACCGTGGACGTCCTGGACAAAGACCTTGCTTTTCAGGGCGTGCTGCAACACCTCCACCAGAGGGCCGTTCCCGGAGAGGAACACCGCGTCTTTACTGAGATTTTCGTTCCCGGTCAGGTCGGCGTACACGAGTTGGAGTCCCGCCAGCGTTTTGCCGGAACCTGGTACGCCGGTGAGCAGGATGAGATGACGCTCATGCCCGGCCCTGGCCTGTTCGATAATACCCGACAATGCGTTAACCGTCCGCGGGATACCGGCGCTCCCGGCGCGGCGGATGAAAGGTAAGGGTTCATGCTGAAACAACAGGCGCGCCGCGCTGACGATATCCGGCAAGGGCCGATATGGCGACCGGAGCCAGGCCGTCACATCCGTCGGTTCCCGTTCTGCTTCCAGCAGAATCCGCAGGTATTCTCCGAGCAGGTTTCCCGGCACGATATCGACGCCGTCTCTCCTCGTTACCGGCTTGCCGCCGTTGACCAGCACCAGGACGGGATGTACCTGGAATCTCCGGCTGGCCTCGTGATAGTTAAGCAGGTCGCGGGCGTACGCAGCGGCCTGGTCTATGTAGGCCCGGGAAGGCTGTTCCGATTCCTTGAATTCAAGGACGATAACCTGCCCGGCGGAGAGGATGATGATGTCCGGCCGTCGTCCGCGTTCGCGAGGCAGTTCGTACTCGAAGACGAGCCCCAGCCGGGAAAGAGATGGCCTTTCCGCAATAAGGGTATTCAGAGCTCTTCTCAGGACCTCTCCGCACGATTCCCAGGCATGGACCTGGCTTTCAGCGGGCGGTTCCAGCATGCAGCGCTGGTGATGTCCGGTCAGAACTTCTATCCATGCAGCGGGAGACACAGCAAGGAAGTCTTCTGCTGTGCCGCTCCATCCGCAGGGCGGTAATTCATTCAATATTAACTCACTATCCACAGGATTATGTAAATCGACGATCCCGACTCCAACTTTTTAAAAGATGAGTCCAATGCCCTACTATAACCCGCAGCAGGACGAGACGGCAAACCGCGTAGTCAGCCGATAGCAGACTGCAACCGGCGTGACCTAGGTATGGCTCTAGGAACGGCATGGACGTACTCAGCAACACATCTCACTTTTTCTACCGCTTTTTACGCATTGACACATTTGAAAAAGCCTGCCTATACTCGAAGTATCGGCATGATTGACCCGGATTTTCGGCCAGGGAGCACATAGTAGCTGCCCCGGTCTTTCCGGACAACCAAGGCGCCAGAGCACGATAGGAAATAAACCTGAAACGGTACATGATCAATGAAAGAATCGAACAAAAAAGACCAGAATGCCACCTCGGCCTCGAAACAGAAGGCTCCATCTCGCAAACCGATGACATTCGGCGAGCTGAAGGCCTCCGGCTACCAGCCCGAATCGATCAAGGACGAACTGCGGCGCAATCTTATTGCGCGGCTCAGGGAGAAGAAGCCGGTCTTCCAGGGCATTATCGGGTATGACACCACGGTCATCCCCCAGGTGGAGAACGCCATACTCTCCGGGCAGAACATCATCCTGCTGGGAGAACGCGGCCAGGCCAAATCCCGCGTGATGCGTCTGCTGGTTGACTTGCTGGATGAAGAGATGCCGATCATCCAGGGCTGTGAGATCAATGACAGCCCCTTCGCGCCGCTGTGCAAATCGTGCCGTGAGACCGTCGCCCGGCACGGGGATGCCACCGAGATAGCCTGGATACCCCGGCAGGACCGGTACGGAGAAAAACTGGCAACCCCGGATACTACCATCGCGGACCTCATCGGGGACGTGGACCCGATCAAGGTGGCGGAAGGCCGTTACCTGTCCGACGAATTGACGATCCATTACGGCATCATTCCCCGCACCAACCGGGGCATCTTCTGCATCAACGAGCTGCCGGACCTGTCCGAGAGGATACAGGTAGGACTTTTCAACCTCATGGAAGAAGCAGACATCCAGATCAAGGGTTACCGGGTACGGCTGCCCCTGGACGTCATGATCCTGGCCAGCGCCAACCCGGAGGACTACACCAGCCGCGGCCGGATCATCACGCCGCTCAAGGACCGCTTCGGCTCGCAGATACGTACCCATTACCCGGCCACCATCGAGGATGAGATCACTATCGTCGAGCAGGAATGGCAGCAATTCGGAGACAAAGACATCTCGTTTTTCGTGCCAGACTACATCAAGGAAATCGTCGCGGAGATAACGCACCTGGCCCGGCGCAGTCCCGATATCGGCCAGCGCTCCGGGGTCAGCGTACGGGTATCCATTGCCAACATGGAGACGGTTACGGCCAACGCCGTTCGGCGGGCCATCGTCCTCGGAGAAAAACTGGCGGTGCCGCGCGTCAGCGATCTCCCCTACATCGTCGCTTCCACCACCGGCAAGGTGGAGATGGAAGGCTTCGAGGAAAAGAACGAAGAGAAGATCATCGACGACCTCATCAAGCGGGCGATACTTATTGTATTCAACCGGCGCTTCGCCTTCGAGGAACTGGACCCCATCGTCCGGCAGTTCAACGGCGGGTTCAACGTGGAGACCTCAGACGCGCACAAGGCCGCTTCCTACCTGCGGTACGAAAAGGAAATCCAGGGCATGGCCGCCGCCGTGAAAAAACTGACCGAAGCCGAGGCGCCGGAGCATATTGCGTCGGCGGTGGAATTCATCCTGGAAGGCGCGCACCTGAACAAGCGGCTGAACAAGACCAGGATCAAAGGGAAGGCAATTTACAGGCATTAACAATGGACAGCAACAAGTACTCAGAGTGGGACGGCTCGCAGAACATCTTCGATCCGGATGCCGACGCCCTCATGGACGAGCTTCAGAAGAACCTGATGCGGGACGGCGATCTCTCCAACGCCCTGCACATGATGCAGCGGCGGGGGATGACCGACCCGGAAGGCCGGCGCCTGCCCAGCCTCCAGGAATTCATCCAGCGGCTGCGGCAGCGGCGGCAGGAACAGCTTGAAAAATACAAGCTGAACTCCATGATGGAGGACATCCGCAAACGCCTCGACGACATCATCGACCAGGAACGTCAGGGCATCCAGCAGCGGCTGGACGATGCCCGGAAGAAAGCCTCGGAAAGCGGGCAGGACCTTGACCCGCAGATACGGGAACGGCTATTGAAAAACCTGGAAGACCGGGCTTCCGAGAACATGGAAAAGCTGGAAGCCCTGCCACCGGACGTCGGCGGGCGAATCAAGGACCTGAGCAAGTACGATTTCATGGACGGCGAAGCAGGCCGGCAGTTCCAGGAACTCATGGACATGCTGAAACGGAGCACCATGTCTTCCTACGCCAAGGAGATGGCATCACGCCTCAAGAACATGAACGCCGATTCGCTGGCTGCGATGCGGCACTTCATGGAAGCCATCAACCAGATGCTGGAAGCGAGGCGCCGCGGGGAGGAACCGGACTTCGACGGGTTCATGAAGGAATTCGGGCAGTTCTTCGGCGATAACCCGCCAAAGGACCTGGACGAATTGATCGAGCGACTCCAGCAGCAGATGGCCCAGGCCCAGGCGCTAATGGAAAGCCTTTCACCGGCGGACCAGCAGGAACTGCAGGACCTCATCGATTCCATGCTGGACGAATCCACCAAGTACGAGATGGCCAAGATGGCGGCCAACATGGAATCCCTGTTCCCCGGCTGGCTGGACGAGCAGGGGTATTCCTTCAGCGGTGATGAGTCCATTTCCTACGCCGAGGCGATGAAACTCATGGAGCAGCTCCAGAAGATGGACCGGCTGGAAAACCAGTTCCAGGACTCACGGTATATGGATTCGATGGATGACATCGA
This sequence comes from uncultured Dehalococcoidaceae bacterium, assembly GCA_964595455.1. Lineage (GTDB taxonomy): Bacteria > Chloroflexota > Dehalococcoidia > Dehalococcoidales > RBG-16-60-22 > DAOUEG01. The sequence goes on along the minus strand of CAZQQL010000001.1, from coordinate 49,426 downwards.
TGATTCACTGGTGAAGGAACTTTTGGGAGATACCGCCAGCCAGGAACTGGAGAAGATGCGTGAGATCACCAAGATGCTGGAGGACGCCGGCTACATCCGTAAGGACAGAGGCCGTTACGAACTGACGCCGCGCGGCATGAAGAAAATAGGAGAAAAAGCCCTCAACACCGTCTTTGCCAGCCTGAAGAAAGACCGCACCGGCTCCCATATCGTCCGGGAACGCGGCGCCGGAGGCGAACGGACCGATGAGACCAAGCAGTACGAGTTCGGGGACGACTTCGAACTGCACCTGCAGAAGACGCTGACAAACGCCATGCTGCGGGACCCGCAGGTGCCGATCAAGATGAAGGTGGCGGACTTCGAGGTGTTCCGCCATGAGAACGCCGTCCGTTCCGCCACTGTGATCATGCTGGATATGAGCCTTTCCATGCGCATGGGCGGCAACTTCGAGTCCGCCAAGATGGTCTCCATAGCGCTGAACTCGCTGATAACCAGCAAGTTCCCCAAGGACAGGCTGCATATCCTGGGCTTTTCCGCCGTGGCCCGGCGAATGACCACGGAAGAACTGACCTACATCACCTGGGACGATTTCACGCCGTACACCAACATGCACCTGGCGTTCACCATGGCGCGCAAGATACTGGAGAAAGAACGCGCCGCCAACAAGCAGATCATCATGATCTCGGACGGGCAGCCGACTTCCCACGTTGAAAACGGGCAGATAGTTTTCCACCTGCCGCCGACGCGCCGCTGCGTGGACGTGACGCTGCATGAAGTCCAGAACTGCACGCGGGCGGGCATCGTCATCAACACGTTCATGCTGCCCAGCTACGATGATTTCACTTTCTTCGTGGACAGAATGGCGCGCATCAATCGCGGAAGGGTCTTCGTCACGGAGCCCGGAAAACTCGGCGAGTACATCATTATCGATTACATCAACAACAAGAAATCCAGGATATAGCCTGTATACCAGGCGAATATCCCCGATACAGGGAGTAAACGTAATGGCCAGGACCGCATGGTGGGGGGATTGGGCGTACAGCCGGCCGGTCACTCTTTCCATCCTTGATCTCATCGAGTCACGCACGCTTGATTTCAAGCTGGCCGGGCTGCTCTGGCTGGTCATGGAGTCACGGGCTTCCGTCCTAGTGGCTTCAGCGCCAATCTACGCCGGCAAGTCAACGCTGCTGCATTGCCTGCTGGACCTGCTGCCGCCAGACCAGCCGCTTTATACGTTACAGGGGTTCGCCGAGACCTTTGCCTTCACCAGCCGTTACACACCCGAATCTGTCTACCTCGTTTCGGAAGAGATCAGCAACCACCAGTATGAATACCTGTGGGGCCAGCAGGTGCAGAAAACGTTCAAGCTGATGCGCAAGGGTTACCGTCTCGGGGCCACCATGCATGCCCGTAATGTCAGAGACGTGGCCTATCTTCTATATGGGTATCTGAGCGTACCGCTGGCAAATGTAGCCCAGCTCGGCCTGGTGGTGACGCTCCAGGCGGTCAACGGCGCCACGTATGATGATGAACCCATCCGCCGCGTCGATACGGTCAGCGTCATCGGCATGGATGAAGACAAGCTGGTCGCACAGACGCTGGCGGTCCGCGAATCGTTCGACGGTGAATTCATGTACCCGGAAGAGGACACGCTCCGGGAGGTCATTTTCAACAAGTTCGGCGTACAGTACGAACGGTTAACCGACGAGATAGCAGCCAGGGAAACGTTTTTAAAGGAACTCTACGATGCCGGGGTGCGGTCCCGGGAAGACGTGCAGAAAGCGGTGGGAGGGCATTACCGGTCAAGGCATTAGCGGGCTATCCTGAGGCTACATGAGCGCAGCGGAAATATTGGCCTCGATCTGCGCCCCTGCTTCTATGGCGGCGGCCAGGAATTCCTGCGTTCTCGGCTTGATACGGTTCTCAGGCCCCAGTATTCCCAGCGATATGGGAACGAAATAGTTACGTATCGGTACGCCGATGTCCATTGCCTCGGGTATCCGCTCCCCGTAACTGATCTCCCACCCCTGCTCCCGGATCCGGTTGATCTTTGCCTGCAGCTCTTCCTTATTAGTGATCGTTCTCTCCGTCAGCGTACGGTAGTCCAGGTTGTTCAGGGTTATACCCAATTCCCTGGCATTAAGCTGTGCCAGCAGCATCCTGGCATTGGCGCCGGCATGCAGGTCACCGGATATTTTCCTCTTGGCGACGAGACGGAGTTCATGCCGGCTGGGTATTTCGTACAGTAACACATTATGTAAACCCATCAGCATGTTGAGCCCTACGGATTCTCCGGTTATCTCGGCCAGGCGCTTCATCGGGTTCAATGCACAGGAAACGAGATATTCATGCGTGACATCAGGGTCCGAGGCCAGTTCAGAGATCAGCGAGCCGATATAGTACCGGCGATTCAGTTTGTTCCGGACAACCAGGTCCGCTTCCTCCAGAGCCTGGAGCAGACGGTGAGAAGTGGACTTGTGAACACCCAGTTCGGCAGCGATCTCCGTTACTGTGTTGATGCCATCCTGGAGGCACTTCAGAATTTGTGCAGTCCGGCTCACCGCCTTGAGGGACGATTGCTTGTCCTCGCAGGCTTCTTTGCCGCTCTTTCTCTTGATGTGTAAAATTTCTTCCCTTGGAATATCGCGTGGAATCATGGATACCTCTAGTTGGTTCATTATATCCCGATTCATTTCCCGGATACAATCAGAGTTGCGTGCGCTGGCCTGACCCTCAAGCCTACAGAATGCCTCTCAGGCTCGGGTCAAGCGCATCTCTCAACCCGTCACCCACCATATTGAAAGCAAACACAACGAGCATGATCGCCACGCCGGGAGCAAAGGACAGGATCGGATTGGACAACAGGTAATCGCGCCCGTCACTGACCATGGCGCCCCAGGCCGCCGTGGGGGCTTCGATACCGATTCCGAGGAAGCTAAGGCCGGCCTCAGCCAGGATAACAGCGCCGAGCATCATGGTGACCAGGACGATGAGCGGCGGCAGGCAGTTGGGAACGATGTGCCGGAGCATCGTGCGGATGCCGGTCGAACCGAGGGAACGGGCAGCCATCACGTAGTCCGTTTCCTTGATGGACACGACCTGGGCGCACATCAACCGGGAGTAGGCCGGCATCTGGCTGATCCCCAGGGCGATAATGACATTAACGATGCCTCCTCCGAGCAATGATGCTATAACCAGGGCGAGCAGTATCATGGGGAAGGCCATGAGAGCATCGATGAACCTCATGATAATAATGTAGAACCAACCGCCGTAAAAACCGGCGATCAGTCCCAGGGTCATGCCGATTGCGGAAGCTATGGCGATGGCGATAAGACCGATCTCCAGGGAAGTCCGGGTCCCGTAGATAATGCGGCTGAGCGTGTCCCGGCCGATTGTGTCCGTACCCAGGAGATGATCGGCGCTGGGCGATGCCAGGGCATCCCTCATGTTGAGTTCGTAGGGATCGTACGGAGCGATCATTTCCGCAAATATTGCCGTTACTATCATAGCCAGGATGATGACCAGGCCGAAGATGACCACGCCGCGGGCGAAAAAAATCCTTATAAACCGCCTGAACTCGTTGACGCGCGGCGGAGCCTCCTGGAATGATTGTATGGCAGCGTCTCTCTGCAACTCTTCCATTTAGTACTGTCCTAGTTGTAACGTATCCGGGGATCCATCCAGCCGTTGACGATGTCCGTGAGCAGGTTGCCCAGGACAATGACCACGGCGATAATCAAAATGATACCCTGAACATACTGGTAGTCCTGGTTCAACACCGAAGCTACCGCCAACCGGCCCATGCCCGGGATATTGAATACGGTCTCGATCAGGACCGCACCGCCGATTATCATGCCGATCGACATGCCTTTGAGGGTTATTACGGGTATCAGGGCATTTTTCAGCGCATGCCTGATTACGACCATGCGTTCCTTGATACCTTTAGACCAGGCAGTGCGGATATAGTCACGGTGCATGACTTCCAGCATGCTGGAGCGGGTCTGCCGCGCTTCCGATGCGATAGGGAACACGGCCATGCACATGACCGGCATGATAATCTGCCGGGTACTCAACCAGAAGTCATCAAAGGGCGAAGTATACCCCATAACGGGCAACCAACCGAGGTTGAGTGAAAAAAAGTAAATAAGAATTATGCCCAGCCAGAATGTCGGCACGGTTATTCCCAGGTTGGCTAAAATCGTCACCGTCGTATCGATCCAGGTCCCGCGACGGATGGCGCAGATAATACCGGCCGGGATACCGATGAATGCGCTGATAATGAAGGCCAGTATCCCCAGGTGAAGGGTTATCGGCAGTCGCCGCATCAATTCTCCGCTTACCGGGGTTCTTTGCAGGATGGAGACCCCGAGGTCTCCACGGCAGACACCTCCCAGCCAATCGAAATACTGGACGATCATCGGTCTATCGAGTCCGTGTTCATGCCGGAGTGTATCGAGTTGTTCCTCGGTTATCTCTTCCATCTGGGTTGAAAGCAGTACCATCAGAATCGGATCGCCCGGCAGTAAACGCATCGTAAAGAAGACGACGACCGTAACCAGAAGCAGGACGACCAAAGCCTGTAACAATCTACGAATCAAAAAAGTTGTCATTATCCGCTATTTTCCAGCAATCGAGTATTGATAGATCGCAGTCGTTTCTGCCTTAACTCCCGCCACGCTGGAAAAACAGCGTCTACGGCGAGAGGGGGAACCACACCCCGAACCCTCAGGAAAACTCCCGAGAGTTCGGGGTGTGTTCACCGGGTTATTTGTTTATCCAGATCGTATCGACGCTCTTCCATGAACTCATGGAACGGTCGAGGAATTCGCCGCCTTCAATGTAGGGGGAATAGGCCCAGCTTCTACCGGCTTCATGGATGGGGATGATCAACGCGTTATCCTGGATGTAGTTGAGAACATTGCGTATCAACTGGGCATCTTCTCCAGGGGCCAGCAAGCTTTCATCGAACATCTGGATGAATGCTTCAGTCCTTTCCCAGCTTCCCAGCATCGAGGAAGAGGGATCGAAATAGAAGCTGAGAGTGGCATTGTAGTTAGTGCCGCCAATGGCCGGGAAGACCTGGAACAGGGCCGCGTTCTCCCAAGAGCCTCTCAGGTAGGTCACGTACTTGGACCATTGCGGGAAATCAAGCTCTACTTCTATACCTACGGCTCTGAGGTATGCCTGGATAGCCATAACGGCGTCTTTACTGGGGGCCAAGGAGGAAACGATGATCTTGGCGGTCGTTCCGTTCGGATAGCCGGCTTCAGCCAACAGTTCTTTGGCTTTTTCAGGGTTATAAGGCCTGCCGGCGTAGTTCGTATCATAGTGGGGATTACCACGGGGCGGCAACTGGTTGGGTTCCAGCAGGTAGCCATACCCGATGCGTTCCGCGATAGCTTCGCGGTCAATGGCGTATTCCACGGCCTCACGGAACTTCTGATTAGCCCATATCGAACCAGCATTCTTCGTATCGGGGACAAGGGCGAAGATACTGACCACGGCGGCTTCAACTTTCATGCCGATTTTCGCCAGGTCAGCCGTCATCTTGCCGGGTTCCATGCCGATGAAATCAGCTTCTCCGGTCTTCATGACCGCGAGCTGGGTGGTCGGCTCCATCACGAATAAGACCTCGTACCTATCGACGTAAGGCCCGTTGGCTTTGTTCCACCAGTTTTCGTTCTTGACAGCGACAAACTTGTCATCGCGAGCGAAACTGACGAACTTGAAGGCGCCGGTGCCGACGGCGTTCTCGTACATCCAGTCTTTACCATGCTCATCGAACGCCGCTTTGGAGGCCATCCATGTGGTTGCGCCATCAACGAAGGCAGAGAACATGGTATTACGCCATTCTTTAAAATTGATGCGCAGGGTATATTCGCCCGTCACTTCAACGGATTCCCAATAGGGCTGCTGGCCGGCGTCCATCTGGTTGACGAGGTTCCACTTGGCGACTTCGGCGTTCAGATGGCTGCCGTCATGAAAATCGACGTCATTTCTGAGAGTGAAGTCGATATAGGCAAAATCGTCGGCCAATTTGTAGTCTGTCGCCAGCCATGGCTTCACACTGCCATCGGAATAACCGCGGAGGAATGGATCGTAAATGACCTGGGGCGTTTCACCATTGGCGCCGACAATTTCAGCCGGCCAGCCGACTTCAGCGGGCACTGCTGTTGAGATCTCTCTCAAGGTGCCGCCCATTTTAACCGCAGGACCGGTAGCGGTGGGGCTGGTGGTGGCGGTAGGCGAACCGGATGTGGTTGCAGTCGGAGACGAACTGGTTTTCGTCGTTGTGGTGGTCGCGGTTGAGCTGGTGGTCGCCGCCGTTGTGGTGGTCGTCGTTCCGGACCCACCGCATCCGGCGAGGACAGCGGTGATCAAAATCAGTGTACACACTATGAGCAGTATGTTTTTCATTTACGGCTCCTTTTGGTTCATTTTCGTAGAGTAGAAAATATCAATTGGCCTGCTATGGTTCCTGACTGCTAACCTTCTACCCCCTTTCTTATGGCGAGATGAGACGACTCTTGTATCATCGCCGTGCATTGTCAGCGTTTTTTGCAGTTTTTATTGATGGATTATGGTATTATTACGCATGTCGGACAGCGTTGTCAAGACTTATTGCTTATCCTGTTGGATATTTTTATCATTTTGGGCTTGACAACTGTTGATTGGCATTGTGTATACTATTACATCAACTTTAGTTGTTATTTTTAAATACTTTCGCAGGAGGTAGTTCGAATCCACGCCTTTACTATGAGTTCAACGGGCATTCCTTTTTCCGGCTCCCTCCGGGCTGAAAGCCGTACCCTCCTTTCAACCCGGAGGGACAGTCTATCGGCTTCCTTTACGTTCTTCTTTACTTGACAAAAAGAGCTTTGCTGAATCAGGGTTATGAACTAAAGTGAGGAGGTGACGTTCCCGGGTATTACGCAAGTTTATGACCCGGTTGCCGTAGAGCAACTCACCAACTGACGTACTACAAGGAACAGAATCCAGTGCCGCCGATCAGCGTTCTCATTAAACCGGCCTCAAGCAAGTGCAACTTGAAGTGTGAATACTGCTTTTACCACGACGTGGCCGACAACCGCAGCGTAGCCGATTTCGGCTTCATGAGCCTCGAGACCCTCGAAACGATCATCAGGAAGGCACTTCGGTTTGCCTCCGGGCAGGCGACCTTTTCTTTCCAGGGCGGGGAGCCGACGCTGTGCGGGCTCGATTTCTACAAGACCTTGATAGAGCTTCAACAGAAGCTGAACGTCAACGGCGTCAGGATCGAAAACTGCCTCCAGACCAACGGCGTGCTGCTGGACAGCGATTGGGCCAAGTTTCTGCACGATAACCGCTTTCTCATCGGGCTTTCCCTGGATGGTCCCCATGACCTGCATGACGCATACCGGACCGATGCCAGGGGGAAAGGCACTCATGATGCGGTGATCCGCACGGCGGCGCTGCTCAACCGGCATAAAGTGGACTACAATATTCTGTTCGTGGTTACCGAAGCAACGGCGCGCCATCCGGACAAACTCTACGATTATTACAAAGCCAACAATTTCAACTATCTCCAGTTCATGCCCTGCATCGATCCCGGCGCCGGTGAGCGAGGGGGACGCGATTATTCACTGAGCCCGAAGAGCTACGCCTTTTTCCTGCTGCGTTTCTTCGATAAATGGTTCACGGATTTTACGGGCGGCCGGGAGGTGAGCGTAAGGTACTTCGATAACCTGGTGAGGATGGTAATGGGCATGTCCCCCGAGATGTGCAGCCTGCTCGGCTCCTGCCAGTGCCAGTTCGTTTTCGAGGCTGACGGCAGTGTATACCCGTGTGATTTCTACGTCACCGATGAATGGAAACTGGGTGATATCCAGGACAAGGAACTGCTGGAACTTTATGAAAGCGATACGTGCCGGCGCTTCATCAGCAGCTCGTTATCGGCGCCGCCGGCATGCCTGACCTGCAAATGGAAGGCCCTCTGCCGCGGCGGATGCCGCCGGGACCGGCCGGCCCAGCCTTCCGGCGGGCTTGAACGCAACTACTTCTGTCAATCTTATATCGAGTTCCTCGATTATGCCTATCCCCATTTGCTCGAAGTCGCCAAATATGTCCGGAAAGTCCAGGCGCAACGGCAATCGGCCCAACAGCCAAATTGATACTCAATCCGTAATGAGAGGTGAAAAACATGGCCAACCAGGAACAGGAATTCCAGGGTGTTATCAAGACATCGTATATCGATTCGACGCCGTGGTGGCAGGATGAACCGAGGCCGCCCAAAGGGGCGCCGAATATCCTCTATATCGTTCTCGACGATACCGGGTATTCCCAGCTGGGCTGCTACGGGTCTCTCATCGATACCCGCCACATGGATTCCATCGCCGCCGACGGTCTGCGGTACAGCGATTTCCACGTCAACGCCATGTGCTCTCCGACGCGGGCCAGCCTGCTGACCGGATGCAACAACCATACCGTCGGGCTCGGGTTCCTGGCCAACTACAGCCTCGGTTTCCCGGCCCTTTCCGGCGACATCAACCAGAAGTACGGCTACATCAGCGAGGCGCTGCTGGAGAACGGGTACTCCACCTTTGCCGTAGGCAAATGGCATCTCTGCAACCAGAAGCACATGAGCGGCGCCGGCCCCTTCAACCAGTGGCCGCTGGGCCGCGGCTTCGAAAAATATTACGGGTTCCTCAACGCAGCCACCAGCCAGTTTTACCCGGACATGGTGTGCGATAACCACCACATCGATCCTCCCAAGAGCCCGGAAGAAGGATACCACCTCAGCGCCGACCTCGTGGACAAGGCAATCGGCTATATCGGCGACCAGAAGTCCTGCGCTCCTGACAAGCCTTTCTTCTGCTACCTCTCCTTCGGGGCGATGCACGGCCCGCACCACGCTCCGAAAGACTACATCGAGAAATACAAGGGGAAATTCGACGAAGGCTGGGACGTCTACCGGCAGAAGGTATTCGCCCGCCAGAAGGAAATGGGCCTCATCCCGCCGGACACCAAATTGACGGAACACAACTACCTGGCCACCCCCTGGGATTCCCTCACGGAACGCCAGAAGAAAGTCTTCCCGAAATTCATGGAGGTATTCGCGGGTTATCTTTCGTATACCGATGAACAGGTCGGGCGGCTGCTCGATTTCCTGAAAAAGAGCGGCCAGTACGATAACACGCTCATCGTCCTCATCTCCGATAACGGCGCTTCCGGTGAGGGCGGTCCCGAGGGCTGTTTCAACGAGTATTATCATCTCATGTCAATGCGCTGGGCGGACCTCGCTTCTGATGAACAGCTCGAACTGCTGGGCTCACCGGAAGCAGCCAACAATTATCCCCGAAGTTGGGGATGGGCCGGCAATACGCCGCTCAAGATGTACAAGACGTGGTGCCACGCCGGCGGCGTAAAAGTGCCCTGCATCATCAGCTATCCGGACAAGATCAAGGACAAGGGCAGTATACGAACGCAGTATCACCACGTCATCGATATCTACAAGACGGTCCTGGATATTACGGGCATCGAGCAGCCGGAATTCATCAAGGGCGTCAAGCAGGCTGACAAACCCGGCATCAGCATGACCTATACCTTCGATGACCCGGCTGCTCCCCGGCAGAGGCTGGTACAGTACTACGAGATGCTCGGCAACCGGGGCATCTGGGCGGACGGCTGGAAGGCGGTCTCCGACCATGTCATCTCCGCCAGTTTCGACGATGACAAGTGGGAGCTTTATCATACCGACGAGGATTTCTCCGAGTCTCGCGACCTGGCCGCCAGTCACCCGGAAAAACTGCGGGAAATGGTAGACCTGTGGTGGCATGAGGCCGGAAAGTACGGCGTGCTGCCCATGATGGAGAGCCATTACAAGAAAATGGGCGGCTTCGACTGGAACAAGATGCTCCGGTTCGCGCCATCGGAGTACCACAGCCGGTACACCTTCTATCCGCAGATGACCCCCAATTCCCTGTCCCCCCGGCTCGCGAACAAATCCTTCGTCATTACGGCGTTCGCCAACCATCGGAAGGGAAACGAGGGCACACTGGTCGCCGCCGGTGACAACTCGGGCGGCTACGCGCTGTACGTCAAGAACAACCGGCTCGTGTTCCACCTGAACTACCTCGCCGAGCAGCAGTTGCACCTGGTATCCGGCGTGGAATTGCCTGATGGCGATGTGAAGCTCGGCTTCGAATTTGTCAACACCAAACCGGACCAGGGCGTGGGGCGTCTCCTCATCAACGGAGAACCGTCCGGCAATATCTCCATCAGCGTTTACCCGCTGTTCTCGGGCGGCAAGTTCGCCGTCGGCAGGTACGCCCTTTCACCGATCACAAAGGATATGAAATCGACGGATTACTTCCGGTACCAGGGCAAGCTCGACCGAGTGGAAATCGACATGGAACGCCCCGTCGATGACATGGACATCATGCTCGAACTGGAGCGCGAACTGCGCAATCAATAGTCCCGTTCCCGTCCGATGGAGAAGGGGGAATATAACGGAGAGGTGAACAGCGATGGCTGATAAAAAACAATACCAGGGCATCATCAAAACACGTTACATGGATTCCACACCGTGGTGGCCTGAGAATGGTCCGCCTGCAAACGCTCCTAACATCCTCTATATCCTCCTCGACGATACGGGCTACTCGGACGTGGGCTGTTACGGCTCGTTGATCGATACGCCCAACATCGATGCGCTGGCGGCGGACGGCCTCCGCTATCGGGACTTCCACGTCAACGCCATGTGTTCCCCCACAAGGGCGAGCCTCCTCACCGGCTGCAACTGCCACACCACCGGCATGGGGTTCATCGCGGAGATCGACATGGGTTTCCCCGGATACCGGGCGCGCGTCGGCAAAGAGTACGGAATGATCAGCGAAACGCTGGTCAGGAACGGTTACGCCACGTATGCCATCGGCAAATGGCACCTGGTCCCGCCGGAAACGCGTTCTTCCACCGGGCCGTTCGACCAGTGGCCGCTCGGCCGGGGGTTCGAGAAATACTACGGTTTCCTCGGGGCGGCGACAGGCCAGTTCTACCCCGACCTCGTGTGCGGGAACGAGTTCGTCAATCAGCCGAAGACCCCGGATGAAGGCTATCACCTCAGCGAAGACCTGGCCGACCGGGCCATCTCCTATATCGGCGACCTCAAGTCCAACGACCCTGACAAGCCTTTCTTCTGCTACCTCGCTTTCGGCGCGCACCACTCGCCGCACCAGGTCCCCAAAGACTACGTGGACCGTTACAGAGGCAAATTCGATGAAGGCTGGGACGTCTACCGCGAGAAAGTGCTGCAGCGGCAGAAGGAACTCGGCATCGTGCCGGAAGACTGCCGTCTCCCGGAAACCGACTACATCGCCGCCAGATGGGATACATTAACCGCGGAAGAAAAACGCGCTTTTTCGAGATACATGGAGGTTTACGCCGGTTTCGTGACGCATACCGACGCCCAGATCGGCAGGGTGATAGATTACCTGAAGAAAATCGGCCAGTACGATAACACGATAACGGTGTTCCTCTCCGATAACGGCGCCTCCGCCGAAGGTGGTCGCTGGGGCACCCGGAGTTTTGCTTACCATTACGTGACGGAACAGGACCCGCCGCTGGTCGGCGAGGATGAACTGGAATCGCTGGGCTCGGCTGATGTGAAATGCCACTACCCCTCGGGGTGGGCACGGGCTTCCAATACACCGCTGCGCATGTACAAGTCCTGGAACCACTGCGGCGGCATCAAGGTCCCGCTCATCGTTACGTGTCCGGACAGGATCAGGGACAAAGGCGGTATCCGGACCCAGTACCACCATGTCGTGGACATCAACAGCACCGTCCTGGAGATGTGCGGCATCGGGCAGCCGGCGTCCATCAACGGCGTCAGGCAGGAGCCCAAGCATGGCGTCAGCATGGCATACACGTTCGACAGCCCCGAGGAAAAAACCCGCCGCCATGTCCAGTACTATGAAATGGTCGGCAACCGGGGTATCTGGGCGGACGGCTGGAAGGCTGTCGCGGACCACGCGGTCAATCCCGGCTTCGACTTCGATAAAGATGTCTGGGAACTGTTCCATACGGACACGGATTTCACCGAGACCGTGGACCTGGCTGAAAAATACCCGGACAAGCTCCGGGAACTGAAAGACCTCTGGTGGCATGAGGCCGGCAAGTACGGCGTCCTGCCCCTGGCTGAAAGCCACTTGAAACGGGCTGAAGGCTTCAATTCCAAGAAGATGTACCGCTATGCCCCGGTTAAGTCCAGGACACGCTACGTGTTCTATCCCGAGTTCTCCGCCGGCTCCGGGCCGAGGCTGGCCCAGGATTCCTTTACCGCCAGGGCTTTCGTCACGTACAAAACCGGTGACGAAGGCGCTTTGTTCGCCGCGGGAGACAATCTCGGCGGGTACGCCCTCTACATCGAGGACAAAAAACTGAAATTCCACTACAACTGGCTGGCGTACCGGCATTTCCACCTCGATTCGGACACCGAACTGCCGGAAGGCGACCTCGAACTAGCTTTCGATTTCTGCCTTACCCGTCCCGGAGCGGGGGTAGGAAGGCTGCTCATCAACGGTAAACCGGGCGGCAACATGTACATCGAATCGCAGCCGCTGTTCCACGGCGGAACGTTCAGTGTCGGGAGGTTCCCCTTCATTTCCGTCACCGGCGGTATGAAGGAAAAGAAGAACTACCCCTACACGAACCGTATCGACAGGGTGGAGTTCGACCTCGCCCGTCCCGCCGGAGACATGGAGTTCATGCTCGAACTGGAGCAGGCGCTTAAGAACGAGTAGAACTTGCCATCGATGACGTTATACCGAGCATCCCGCCCACAACGGGATGCTCTTTTTTTGCAGCGCGCGGAAAAAACTTGACGATACAGGTCATACACGATTATGCTTCGTGGTAGCTATCTGTTGAAGGAGGTACAGCGATTGAGTACATGGCATGATTATCTGAAAGAAGAAGGCCGTCTCCCGGATTGGCCGTATCCGGTGAAGTACGAGCAGGAAAGGGAAGTCGAGACCGATGTCCTGGTCATCGGCGGCGGCATCGCCGGCTGCTGGGCGGCCATCAGCGCCGCCAGGCAGGGCCTGCGGGTAGCGCTGGTCGAAAAAAGCGACACCATCCGCAGCGGCCAGGGAGGCCCGGGCTGCGACCACTGGTGCGACGCCCCCGCCAATCCGCTGTCCAACGTCGATCCGGACAACTGGGCGCAGCAGGTGACGGACCGGCCGTACTGCAATGGTATCGGGGTGCAGATCCAGTGCCGTGAGGACTGGGACACCCTGCAGGAAATGGAACTGATGGGCGGCAAGATCCGCGATACTAAAGATGAATACGTGGGCGCTACCGGCCGGGACGAGAAAACCAAACTGATGATCTCACCCCGATATACCCGTTACCGCGGCTTCGTCGTTAATTACGAAAGCCCGAACTACCGTAAAGGCGACGTCCTCAACAACACCGTTATCCGTATCTGGGGCACCACCTTCAAACCGGCCCTCAAGAAAGAATGCAAACGCCTGGGCGTGCAGATATTCGACCGCACCATGGGCACGAGCCTCCTGACCGAAAAAGGAGTCCAGGGAGCGCGGGTAGTCGGCGCCACCGGCCTCAACAGTCGTACCGGCGAGTTCCTGGTATTCAAGTCGAAAGCCACCATCCTCGCTACGGCCGGCGCCGGGGCTATGTGGAACCTGACCACCGAGCTGTGCGGCTATTCCAGCATGAGATCGCGGGCGATCTCCGGTGATGGTACCGTCATGGCCTGGAACGCCGGCGCGACATTGACCAAGATGGAAGCCACCGGCTTCCTGGGCATCGCGACCGGCCTCAAGCACAAGTGGTATTCCGGCGCGGGCGACGCCAGCTACGAGAACGTACCGCTCGTCGATGCGACCGGCAAACGGCTCCCCTTCCCTACCCAGGGCTGGGAAGACGCTGGCTCCATGCAGCCGAGCCGTGAAGCGGACGCCGCGGTGCGTGAAGGCATTCTCAAGGGTGAATGGAAGCTGCCGGTCTACGGTGATTTCCCCGCCATGAAGGACGTCGAGCGCCGTGCCACGTGGGACCTGATGCTCAAGGAAGAATCCACCACCAAGATCATCATGGATACCTATGAGAAAGCCGGGTACGACCCTGCCCGCGACCTGCTTCAGAGCTACAAGTACATCGAGGGAATGTCGCTGCCCCAGTGGCGTGAAGCCGGGTACGGCGGCGGCATCGTCGTGGACTGGAACCTGCAATCCACCCTCGAAGGCCTCTACGCTGCCGGTGAGCAGATGTTCTCGCCGGAGGACCACAGTTTCGCCGCCTCAACCGGCCGTTATGCCGGGCGCAAGGCCGCCGCATATGCCAAACAGGTCGGGCAGGCGGACATCGACCGCGCCCAGGTAGCCAGGGAAAAGGAACGCGTGTACGCTCCAGTCAAGCGGAGCAGCGGCATCGAGTGGAAAGAAGTCCACGCCGGTATGGCGCGCGCCCTTCAGTACTATGTCAGCGAGTTCAAAAACGAGTCCCTGCTCAAGATGGGCCTTCAATCACTCAAGAGGATCGAGGATGAGTTCGTGCCCATGCTGTATGCTCCGGACCCGCACAAGCTGATGCGGACGCTGGAAGATACCACGATGCTGACGTATTCGAAGATCATCATCAACGCCATGCTGGCGCGCAAGGCCAGCAGCATGATGCTGGGCCTCAACAGGATAGACTATCCCGCCATGGACCCCCCGGAGTGGAACAAGTACCTGACCATCAAGCAGGAAAACGGCAAGATAGTGACCGGCGACCTGCCCATGAGGTTCTGGGGCGACATGAAACAGCAGTACGAAGCCCACAACCGGGACTACACCGGCGTCTACCGGGGCAAATAATCACACAATGAAACGTAGTAATGGAGGAAGTAATGCCTGAACATAAACTGACCGCCGTTCCCAACATCACCACGCCCAGCCGGCCGGTGATCTTCCACCCGGAAGTCTGCAACGGCTGCAATCATTGCGTGGAAGTCTGTCCGATAGACGTCTACCTGCCGAACCCGCAAAAAGGCAAGACGCCCATCATACTTCACGCTGATGAATGCTGGTACTGCGGCACCTGCGTCAATGACTGCCCTCGTCCGGGAGCCATCGAGTTCAACTGGCCCATCCAGTCCCGCGGCTATTGGAAGAACAAGGAGACCGGAGAGATAGGTCAGGTCTAATCAGCTACTAAGATTACAGCCCGGAACCGCGCTTCTGACAGCAAAGTCCGGGCTGTATTTTTTCGCGTTCTCAGTCATTACTGGGATTTCATTAAAGGCATATATGCCCATTAAGACAGAACAACGCATCTTCTGAATAATGCAGTTTATGTTGTTCTCCCTGCCTGGGGACCAGTTGTTGAGAGCGTGTTGGTTACTCGAGCTTCGATAAATCTATCGTCATGGGAGCACCGTCAACTCCCGGGCCTTCATAAGAGGACTTGTTCCCGCTCATATCGGTCAGCTCGAATTTCGGCATGAGCAGTATCATCATGAACAGCAGGGGTTTATTTACCACCCGGAATTCGAGCGGGCAATGCAGGAGCCCTTTGGGGATGTACACGATAGTGGGTTCCTTGATCGTGTAAAGTTCTTGTTCCTTTCCGATGCAGAAGTCGATCTCAGCATCGAAGTCGCTGAAGCAGTCCGGTACATGGCCCGCCAGAAAGCACAGGTACTCATCGCCGGCATGGACATGGGTCACCCTGTCCAGGAAATACGGCCTGGTAATCACGTTCCAGCCGAAGTTAGCTTTAGCTTCCGGGATGATGCGTGCCCCCCGGAGTCCGAAACTCGGGCTCTCTATCACTCCCGGTATCACCGATTCCTCCCTGATGTCCGTTGTGAAATACCGGGAGTATTTTCCTTGATACGCCACTCTCTGCTATCCTTTCTTATTGTTTTCGTTGACCTACACGTTTGCGGTCCGGTCTCACGTTATCTCTAATTAGAAAAGATTGCAAGTGGCAATACAATAGTTGATTTGCGTTACACGGCCTTTTTTGTGGGGGGCTCTCCGTGGCGTATGAGCCGTCTCGGGTTCAGCGTTACCGCATCTGAAAGCATGCTGGAGAGACACATGCTCTTCGGGTATGAGAGCGGCCAAATCACTCTTGATATCCGGCACTTCCAGGACCTGACTCATTGGATGGTTTGTAGCCCGCTGCCGACCATTGTCTGCATCGTCCCATTATATTACTCATTAACTTCTTCTCAACATGTCGGCGAGTTTGACTCCGGGATGATGGTAGCGTTTTCTTTTAACGGTTGCCTCCCCGTACTGGATAGCCTCCTCGGGGCACCACTGGATACAGGCAAGACACTTTTCGCAGTGGTTTTGCCACTTCGGTGTACCGTCAACCATCCGGATGTTGCCAACCGGGCAGATCCTCATGCAGATACCGCAACTATTACACGTATCATCCACTCTGAAATTCTTGTCGGCATCCGGGCTCAACTCGCCGAGTTCCAGTTTTTTCTCGATTGTTCTTGAAAACAAAAATGTCATGATGGGATTAAATTTTTCCAACCGTCCCCGTCTGCCCTTGAGAACGTACTCAGATATTTCGCCCGCCCGCCTCTGCCACTTGCGGAACATCCTGTTTTGCAGGAACAGGGGCAGGGCATCGGCGTTGTGGATGTAGTTTGCCGGCATTCGCACGATAAAACCGGCGGCCAGGCTGCCGCCCTGCCGGCTGATCGCTTCAGAAAGGCGGTCCAGGATATGTCCGGAAATACCCCCGACGGTGACAACAGCAAAGATATACCTGGACTGGATATCGGTGAGTTTGCCGACGAACCTTTCGACGATCCTCGGCAGTCTCGTGCAGTAGGCCGGAAAAATGATGCCGAGTATATCAGCACTTACCTGGATTTCCTCTTTCTCTACTACTGAGGGGATGCCGATAAGTTTGCCGCCGGTATTCCCGGCAATGTCCCTCGCGACCGCCAGTGAATTACCCGTCCCCGTAAAATAATAGATTTCCGTACTCATCCCCTACACCTCATAGTATCGTTTAGCTGTCAACCCTGCTGTATTGATCAGAATGAGGGTGAGTAAACTCTGCCGGTAGCACGGACGGGAACAGAGGCGGCTTTTTACTCCCAGGATCCGGCGCCCGGAATCTGATAGCTCCTCAATACAGTTATCGCTTCCTGAGCTGCGTTGTTCTTGTCAATAAAACCACTGGCTCCGGCGCTTAAGGCCGACGGCTTGATTGACGTGGTTACACTCATCACGATGATGGAAAGGTCCGGAAATCGCTCGCGTAATGCTTTTACCGCGAACTTCCCGGTACTGCCCGGCAAGTCCCAATCGAACAACAATAAATTGGGAGGCCATACCGCCATCGCCGCCCATAACTCTTCTGCATTACCGGCCTCTGCTATCAGAGAAAAGCCTGTTTCCTGTTCCAGTACGAGGCGTAGTGCAGAGCGAATTTCAGGGTGAGCATCAGCAATAAGTACTATCATCCTGCTCTCCATTTTGTATTCCCGGTTCTTTATGGTTCCAGTTTAAAATAAAAACCCCCGGGAGACATCAGTCTGCCGGGGGTTTTCATACCCGCTCCGGGGGACAGTAATGATACTGTTCAGTTGACCAGGTGGTTTTTTACGGCCAGCGCTACCGCCTCGGTGCGGCTGGCGACCTCCAGCTTGGAAAGTATATTACTAACATGGAACTTGATGGTGGACCGGCTGAGAACGAGCTTTTCTGCGATATCGCTGTTGGAAATACCCTGTACCATGAATGACAGTATCTCATTTTCGCGTCCGGTCAGCCTGTATTCCTTTTCTGCCGGTTTCCTAACTCTTTCAATCAGTACTTCCGCTGCCTCGGGAGAGAGGCTGGAACGGCCGGCGGCTGCCTCCCGGATAGCGGCGGCAAGTTCATCGGCTGAGATATTCTTCAGAAGATAGCTGATAGCGCCGGCCTTCAGGGCGGCTTCCACCAGGTCACGTTCCTTGAAACTGGTCAGGGCGATGACCTTCACCCCGGGGTATTTTTCCAGGATTGCTCGTGTTGCCGCGGCTCCATCCATTCCCGGCATGACCAGGTCCATCAGGACCACATCCGGCCGGGTCTGACCGCACTTTACCACGGCTTCCTCACCGTTACCGGCTTCTCCTACCATTTCCAGGTCATCGAAAGCCTTGAGGACGGCGCTGAGACCGCTACGGACTACTGTGTGGTCGTCCACTATCATGACTCGAATGCTTCGGATGACGCTCATCGTACTACCTCCCTATGTGTTTCCGGCAGGGTAATGGATATCTCAGTGCCACGTTTTAATCGGCTGGTAATCGTAAACTGAGCCCCGATGGCCCTGGCGCGCTCTTTCATTATCCCTATCCCCATGCTTTCCGGCGGCAGACTGGCAACGTCGAACCCCTTGCCGTCGTCACTTATGGACAACACGGTTCGATCGTCCCGACACTCCAGAACCACCGTTGCTCCGGAGGCGCCGGAGTGCTTGGCGACATTATTGAGCGCTTCCTGGACAATGCGGTAAAAAGCGATCTTGACGTCCGGCGCCAGGTTAACAGCACCCATAATATCAACAGTTACCGGTAATCGCCAGCGGCCGGTGATGCTGTCCGCGAGATGACGGAGCAATTCGGATAGTTCTGCCTCTGCGAGGGCTGACGGCCGCAGCTCAAAGAGAAGGGTACGCATCTCGGCAAGGGCGCCGCGGGAGAGCTGCCTCACTTCCTCCAACCGCCGCTTCCCTTCCTCGCGGTCTTTTTCCCATAATCTGGGCAGCACTTCAGCTATAAGGCTGGCAGAGAACAGTGTCTGGCTCACGGCGTCATGCAATTCCCTGGCAAGACGGTTGCGTTCATCTGCAGCCGCCTTCTCTTTAATCTCCCTGGCAACGGTATCCTGGGCCTTTTTTTGCTCCGTCCGGTCGACGCCGATACAGAGTATTTCCGTGCCGTCCAGTTTGGGATTATATACGACCCTGTTCGTCCAGGAAATCCATACACGTTCTCCGTTCTTACGGATGTTTTCGTTCTCGCTGTTGAAGTACACCTCGGGATTACGGAGGATGTTCTGGATATGCTGTCTCAGGTCGATACCCGCCCCGTCCAGTTCCGGCACTATCGTGCCCATAACGCTCTTCCCGATTATTTCTGCTTTCGTGAAGCCGAAAAACCTGCGCCCGAACCGGTTCATGAACGTCACCTTGCCATCGACATCCATTTCCAGGACGATGCTGTTGACCTGTTCCAGGAACTCCCGGTATCTCGCCTCGCTTTTACCCAGAGCATCCTGTGCCTTCTCGCGCCGGGCGATCTCTTTTTCCAGTAACTCGTTAGCCTTTCGCAGTTCAACCGTACGTTGATCAACCATTGACTCGAGCGCATCGTGGGATTCTTTAAGCGCCGTTTCTGCCTGCTTACGCCGTGTAACATCTCTGACGATGGCTAAAATCAACGTGTTATCACCGATGCTGAAGCGGTTGAGACTGACTTCGGCATCGAATATGGTCCCATCGAGTTTCTTGTGTGTCCATTCAAAAACCTGGGGCGCTCCGCTCATCGCAGCTTCGATATACTCTTTCGCCCGAATTCCGGAGCTGCTGCCGTCCGGCTGCTGGGGTGGTGAAAAATCCTGCGGTTTCCTGCGGAGAATATCATCCCGATGGCACCCGAACATTTCCTCCGTCTTCCGATTGCAATCGATGAATGTATCCCGGTCCATCAGAAAAATGGCGTCATTGGCATATTCATAGGCAGAACGGTAAAAGCGATCTGAGTTCAGAATGTCTTCTATCAAACTCTCTCCGGATTTCGTCGAATCGGCCTCGCGTTTACGACTATTTGTTTTCCGATTGTCCCGTTTTCCGTAACCGCACAGCCCTTCCGCCCCGTGATGATATATCTAGTATCGCGCTTTCGTTATCCCTTTGGTGTTCTTATTCTATCCCAATCGACAGCGGTATTCCAGTAATGGCCCTGTTACAGAAATCACAGTCTGGTGGACGGTGCTACCTGACCACACGGCCAGGTAACAATTCCCCGCTTTGTCCAGTTGGAAGACCGTCCTTCTGCGGGAAGCACCGGGAACACGGCAGGTATATGCTGGTAACAACACGAGAAAGATAGGAGAGAGAAACATGAAAGTCCTGGTAGCTTATCTGTCCAAAACCGGTAACACGAGGAAAATCGCCGAGGCGATGTATCAGGAAATCGATACCGAGAAAGAACTGAAGCCGATCAATGAAATTGATACCATTGAAGGCTATGATCTCACGTTCCTCGGCTTCCCTATTCACCAGATGGGCCCGGACAAGAAGACAAAGCAATTGATAGAGAAGCACTGCATCGATGATCGAAACGTTGTTCTCTTTATCACCCATGCCGCCCCGGAAGACAGCTCTGACCTCCCGCCCATGCTGGAAAAGTTCCGCGCGGCCGCCCGCGGCGCCAGTATTTTTGATCTCTTCGATTGCCGCGGCGAACTTGATAAAACGACCAAACGCATTATGTCCATACTGCCAGACGCCCGCCTGCGCCGGTGGGCCAGGGAAGACGACAGCCAGGGGCAGCCCGACAAGTCCCGTATAGACCGCGCCCGTCTTTTTGCCAGGAACGTTATGTGGAGGTTCCGGGATACCGGGGAACAGTCTTCTTTCCATGGCCTGATAAGAGAGAGGGCGGAAGCTTCGGTTTAAGACCCCTGGTACCTTGACCGGGGAGGTGAAAACAATTATGAAAAACATAATCGCTGTCATAGGAACTCAGACCAGGAGAAACACATACCGGGCCGTGCAGGAGTTTGAAAAAGAACTGAAGCAGAGGGGAGAAATCGATTTTACGTACCTGTTTTTAAGCGATCATCACCTCGAATTCTGCCGGGGATGCAAGGTCTGCTTCGATAAAGGTGAAGAATATTGCCCTCTGAAGGACGACCGGGACATGCTGCTTGGTAAACTGGAGCAGGCTGATGGGGTCGTGTTTGCCGCTCCGAACTACGCATTCCAGCTTCCAGCCCGGTTGAAAAACCTCTTCGACCGCCTGGCGTTCATCGATCATCGCCCCAGGTTCTTCGGTAGGGCTTGCACGGCTATCGTCACGCAAGGTATCGGCAAGGGTGGGGGTATTGTCAAATATCTCCGCTTTAATTGTGAACTCATGGGTTTTCACTTTTCAAAGGGCTGCTGTGTCAATACCCTGGAACCGATGACCGAAGCGCAGAACGAAAAACTGGTAAGGAAAGTCAAACGGGCTTCTGCCGGCTTTTACAGGGAGCTTACGCGCCCAACCCCTGCGCCTTCATTCTACAGGTTGATGATGTTCCGCATCGCACGGCCCATGGTCAAGGCTGCAGGAGTAGCATTCCGGGACTATCACTACTACAAAGAAAAGGGATGGTTCGAGTCGGTATATTATTACGAAACCTCTCTGGGAATACCGAAGCGGCTGGCAGGACACCTGTTTGATCTGTTGGGCCGGCGGTTGGCGAAACAGCATTGATGACAGTAGCAAACCACCAGAGGACCAATTGCTCGTGCTGCTTCCCTGGAAGTAACGGGCCATAAAACAATAACGGTAAAGGAGTTGGTTATATGAAAGCGTATCCGGTATCTATCAGGGGTGAATTGACCGAGCCGCCGTCACGGGCTTGGTGGCTGCTCAAATGGCTGCTGGCGATTCCGCACTACATCTGTCTCGTGTTCCTCTGGATAGCGTTTATCGTGGTATCCATCATCGCGTTCTTTGCTATCCTGTTCACGGGTAAATATCCGAGAGGTCTCTTTGATTTTAATACCGGTGTTCTGCGCTGGTCCTGGCGCGTCGGGTTTTACAGCTATCAGGCATTGGGAACAGACAAGTATCCGCCGTTCAGCCTTCAGCCTGATGACAACTATCCGGCTGATCTGACCGTAGAATACCCCGAGCGTTTTTCCCGCGGCCTGGTGCTCGTCAAGTGGTGGCTGCTCGCTATTCCTCATTACATCGTATTGTCCCTCTTCCAGGGAGGCGGGGCGGAGTTCAGCCGTGTTGGATTGACATTCATCCTGGCCATTTTCGGCGCTATCGTCGTGCTCTTTACCGGTAAATACCCGGACGACATCTTCAAACTCGTTGTCGGCACGAACCGGTGGTCCTATCGCGTCGCTGCCTACGTTGCTCTCATGACGGATGATTACCCGCCGTTCAGGCTCTGGGACGAGTAACCGCAGGAAGAGAGGTGTGAAGCCGGTGTACTGTTCCAGATTTGCTGCTGTAAGGATATGCAGTCATTGCGTCGGTGGGTTCCGAAAATATGGAAGGTACTGACCTGCGTAACTTCTAATAACTGTAAAAAGGGACGCTTCTTCTGCCTGTCATCCGGGATAGCCCGGAACGACAGGCAGAGCTGTTTGTTCTCAAAAGTATTTCATACGGATGTGTTGCACTGAAAAGAACAGGTCAGATTGAAAACACTATGGTAAAAAGGGCGGACGGTAATCCAATCCCAGCAGGTCCCGGGTAGTATCGCGTAGTTTTTTCAGTATGGAATCCAACTGTATCTTTTCTTCATCAGATAATCTCTCGAAGATTAAATGAATTGAACGCTCAGTGACCTGGTGATGGTAAAGAAGGCTGCCCTTTTCGGTCAGGGCAACATACGTTTTCAGATCACCGGGTTTCTTCAATTTTTTGATCAGGTCCTTTTTCTCCATGCGGTTGATGAGCGTGGATACGGAGTTGAATTCTTTCAACGTCCAGTTAGCCAGTTCCTCGATAGTGGCCGGTGCGCCTTCTCGGGACAGCATGGTCAGGACCCTGGCCTGGGGCTGGGTGAGATGAAGGTGTTTGATCTCGAGCTCTACGGCATTGGTGATGATGCTGTCTACCTGGTCGAGCAGGATGTATAGGTTGATATCCGGATCGTTCTTCTTTTGCTCACGTACTTTTTCCAGATCTTTATCGAATGGGCTCATGACAACGAACCTGCTCTTCTAAAGTGAATTGGGTCACTTCAGCTTAGAATAAAGACTCGCACGTGTCAATAAACAGATGCTAACCGGGTTGAATGCCGTACCTGTCAATCGGTACCGGTTGCGTGGTCAATTTCATCGAGCCGTTCTGCTGTCTGATGATGACCCACTTCAGCCAGTTTTTATCATCCCGCTGCGGGAAGTCCTCGCGGAAATGGGAGCCGCGGCTTTCCTCTCTCATCAAGGCGGCGCGGTAGGTGAGTTCGGCGCACAATACCATGCTCTTGATTTCATGGCATTTACTGAGATAATGAGGGTCTTTAGCCTGCATTTCAGGCAGTTTCGCCTTGAGATTTTCAAGTACCGCCAGCGCCTGGTTAAGGCGCTCCTCACTGCGGCGCAGGTTGTATTTAATGGGAGCGGTTATTTCCTGCAGGGATTCGATGACTTCACCGGACTGAACACGTTTAGTCTGCTCAAGAGGTTTAAAGAGATCGTTTCTGGCGTCTCGCAGTTCAGCAGCACTCAAGTCTTTACCCGGCTCTGTTTCCAAGGCATACCGCGCCGCGGAAGGACCGGCCCAGGCGCCGCTGATGACCGCGAACATGATACCGGAACCGGGTGTAATACCGGGAGGTGAACACACTGCTCCGGCGACAGCAGAACCCGCATAGCTGGTATCGCCGATCGCCCAGAGGCCTTTAAGCGTAGTCCTCATTTCATGGTCGACTTTAACGCATGAGGTCTCGCCGTGTAACGGTATAGCGATCTCACGTTTGGAGCCCGGAGGTAATCCGTACTTGGCTTCTTTTTCAGCCATGAGCTGCGACCATTCACCAAGCTTGGGTAGACCCATCTTCGGGTAACCGCCGCCCTGCGCCGGCGGCGGAGCGAAGGTTATCGGGCCTCTTCCTTCTGCTACTTCCTTTTCCAGGCCGACAGCCAGCGGGACCGGCAGGAAAACGCCCGTTGGACCGGAATCTGGCAAATATTTCTGGGCCATGTTTTCCCCCAGGGAATTGACCAGGAACTGGTGGCCGACCATACCTCCATCGGTATCCTGGTAGACGGTGTGGCCGTAAAGATTGCCGTATTCTGCGTTGCGCATTTCAGCGCCGGCACGATACGCCGCAGCGATGCCGTCGCCGGTGCCAGCCACCCAGAACCGCCGTACTTTGTACCCGCAGCTGCCGTTGGCCAGGACCGTAGCTTTCGCCTTGAACGTAAGGAATTTGCCAGTGATGATATCGAAACCCATCGCTCCAACCACTCTATCATCCTGTTTCAGCAGGTCGACGATATGGACTTTGTCAATGAATTTGACACCCGTTTTGCGGGCTTGTGCCCGTATCGGCAGCATCAGATCGATGTCGATAAAGGTCATGGATAATTCAGGCGCGAAATTGTTGGGGAAAGCAAGTATTTTACCGTCCGGAGTGCGGGCGAGTTTAGTGCCCCACGTATCAAAATCATTAATGGCGCTGTAAGAACTCCGGATATACTTGGCCAGCAGGTCCTGATCGTTCAGGTACAGTCCAGAAGTCCGGACCTGGAAATCAATGAATTTTTCTTCGCTTTTATCCGGCCCCAGGAACGCAAGGATGCCGCCGATTTTTGTTGCTTTACCCGCCCAGCCGGAGGTCTGTTTTTCCACAACCAGGACATCTATTTCCGGGGCGTCTTCTTTGGCTTTGACGGCCGTCACGAGCCCGCCGATGCCCCCGCCGACGATCAATACGTCCGTAGAAATCACTTCGTTCAATTCTTGGTTCTTAGCCACTCCAGGCCTCCTTACATGGTGCCCACGTAAACGCTGATTCAATAAGAGGAGCGCAATGGCGCGGGAATATTGGGAACGACTTCGATGCAGTGTGCCGGGCAGGCTGCCTCACAGGCCAGACACCAGACACAATCTTCCGGATAAGCTGCGACAGGTACTTTTTCAGCTTCGTTCCAACGCAATACATCAGCAAAGCAGGCCTTGACGCAAGTTTGGCATTTTTTACATTTGCCAAGGTCTATATCGATTTTCCGAACCCAATTTTCCTGTTTTTTCATGCATTACCCCACTAAACGTAGATGAATTTTCCGCCTTCTTTTCTCACCTTGAGTGAGGCCTGTCGGTTGATAGCGGGGTCGGAAACCGCCTGCCAGATGCCCCAGAGCGCCGGGAGGAAGGCTTTGAACGTACTGACTTCGGCGATGTTGTGGACGCGCCAGCCGCCGCCGGTCGGTTTCTTGCCGCTGGGGTGCGGTGGCATCGGCGGCATGGGACCGGAAGGTGGACCGGGCGGACGACCGCCGGGAATCCCATGCATACAGGAACGCATTTTACAGCCGCCGGGTATGGCTTCCCACTGGTGGGAAAGCACGATAGGCGATTTGTTGGGAGAACGGGGATCGGTGGGGCCTCCTGCGGCAAGTAAGTGTTCGTACGTCCAGAAGTTTTTCTGCTCGTCCGTGCCGAGATTCGGGTCCATCCAGACGATGCGCAGGTCCATGACTGGGCCGTAATCGATGCTTTCCGAGGCTATCTGGGCTGCACCGATGTGACCGCCAAGAGGCGGCTTGACATCCCACTTGAACCCCTTGTGCTCGTCCGGGCACCATAACTCGTAGCCCTTCTCCATGTTGACCCACCACCAATCAATCATTTCCGCGGTCACACCGGGAATGATATGATCAACGACTGTCCAGCTTTCAGGAAATTTTTCTTCCGGCATGGATATACCCCCTTCAGGCAACTTGTGACTTGACAATTAAGCCGGGAATCACTATTATTGTCACTAATCATAATCGATATTTGATAAGAAGTCAATAAGCATATGATATATGAAGTTCCTGAAAGAGGTTGAATGTGAAAAAGCTGTTTGATTTAAGCGGTAAAGTAGCCCTTGTGGTAGGTGGTCATGGAGGCATCGGTAAAGCGATCGCCCTTGGCCTGGCGGAAGCCGGCGCTGATGTCGCGGTAGCCAGCCGCAATCTTGAAGCTCTTACTAGAACTTGCGGGGATATCGAGTCCAAAGGCCGGAAATCATTGGCGGTCACTGTGGACATCGTCGATGAAAAACAGGTCAACGAGATGGTTGGGAAGATGCTTGAAACCTTCCCCCGCATCGATATTCTGGTAAATGCAGCCGGCCTGGCTATTCGCAAACCGGCGGACAGCTTCCCTATCGACGAGTGGCAACAGGTCATGGATATCAACACACGAGGGACCTTCCTCTGCTGCCAGTCCGTCGGGAGAGTAATGCTGAAACAGAAAAGCGGCAGGATTATCAACCTTTCTTCCGTACGGGGCCGGTACGGTCTTCCTTCCGGTTATGCTGCCTATTGTCCCAGTAAAGGCGCCGTGGATACCCTTACGCGCACCCTGGCCTGCGAATGGGCAAAATCAAACGTCCTGGTCAACGCAGTGGCGCCGACCATCGTCGAGACGGACCTGACCAAAGACGCACTGGCTGACCCTGCCTATGCCAAGCAGATGAAAGACCGTATCCCGATGGGGAAATGGGCCCTTCCGGAAGATATCGTCGGGCCGGTTATTTTCTTTGCCTCGGAAGCATCCAGCTTCGTCACCGGCCAGATATTGTACATAGACGGCGGTGTAACCACCTGGTAGCTGCAGTTAGAAAACCACCTTTAAAGGAGATCAAGTTATGGGTAAAAAAGCATTTATCGATCTGACGCATCCCTTCAGTGCGGAAATTCCCCGATGGCCCTATTTTGACAAGCCGGTCATCGATAACGCCCACACCATGGCCAAAGGCGGTGTGCTGACCCAGAAGATTACCTGCACCATGCACACCGGGACGCACTGCGATGCTCCCCGGCATGTGATGGAGATCGAATTCAACGGTAAAAGGGCCCGGTACACCCACGAAATGCCGGTCGATGCTTATACCGGCGACGCCGTCTGCCTTCCCATCGAGGTTGAGCGCTGGGGACTGATCGGACCGAAACATCTGGAAGCCGCCTGCGAAAAAGCCGGTATCAAACCGAACGAACTGGAAGGCATGATCATCTGCCTGAATACCGGGATGCACCGCAAGTTCGATGATTCCAAGGAATACTATCATTATTCCTGCGGTACCGGCATCGACGCCGGCAGGTGGTTCGTTGAGAAGAAGGTGAAATGTGTCGCCATGGATTCCCAGGCCCTGGACCACCCGCTCCATACCGCCATGGGCAATAACGGCATGACCCGCATGAACCTCATCGGAGCTTCCGGCAGGACCATCTGCGAGGAGTACATCGAGCTGTTCGGTGAAGAGGCCTACGCCGAATTTGATAAGTTCACCTATATCAAAGTACACGGCAAAGAAGCGTATGACAGGAAGTTCGGAGACCTTGAAGCCATCGGCTGCTGGGGTACCTGGGAACCCTGTCACAAGATGATGCTGGGTCACGGCATCGTCGGGGTGGAAAACCTCGGGGGCGACCTGGACAAGGTTTCCGGAAAACGGTTCAGGTTCTATTGCTTCCCGCTGCGTTGGTATCTGGGCGATGGCTCCATGGCGCGTTGCGTGGCGGAAATCGATGAAGAAGACCTGAATGATGTACCCGACCGCACCTACAGCTATGGAGGTTGTATTTAGGAGAAGTAATGAAGAAAATCACGCTGAACGATGTTAAACCCTACGCGGCTCCGGGCCACTTCAATATGACTGCCATGAGGCTGTGCGGGAAAGAGGAAACCGGGGCACAAAAATTCTGGGTGGGAATGTCCCATTTTCTACCCGGCGGCGGCGCCGTTTGGGCTTATGAAGACAACCCTAACGATAAATTCTATTGGGTTTTGTCAGGAACATTGACCGTCAAGACAAAGACGGAGATCTGGCAAATAGGTCCGAACGAAGGGATCTTCATGGGGGCTAATGAAGGCCGTGAGATCATCAACGAGACGAACATGCCGGTAAGTATGCTGGTGGTTATCAACTACTAAAGTGGACTCATCAAGATTGAGAAAAGAGCAATAATGACTGGACTACTCGATGGCGTCAGAATCATCGGTTTCGAGCAGGTCGTGGGTGTACCTGCGGCCACTGCTATCCTGGCTGATTGGGGCGCCGATGTTATCAAGATTGAGCCGACATGGGGCGACTGGCAGAGGAGCCTGGTCAGTTTCAATAGAAGCCCCCTCCAGATCCATACGGATAAGGGAGACATCGAGTTGCATTTCGAGTTTCTAAACCGGGGCAAACGCAGTGTGGTACTGAACCTCCGCACAGAAAAAGGACGAGAAGTACTGTACCGACTCCTGGAAAAAGCCGATATCTTCGCAACCAATTACTCGATGGACGTACTGAAGAAGTACGGACTGGATTATCCCAGCCTGAAAGAAAAATACCCGGGACTCATTCATTCCGTGCTTACCGGATACGGGTCCAAAGGGCCGAAAGCTAACGACCGCGGCTACGATTATGTAGCTGCCTGGTCATACGGCGGCTTAATGGATCTCATCAGCGCCGGCCCGGAATATCCGCCACCCATTTCACGACCCGGCATGATGGATATAGCTGCGTCCGCACATATTACGAGCGGTATCCTGGTAGCCCTGTATCACAAACAAAAAACCGGAAAGGGGCAGGGGCTGGAGATCTCGCTGTACCACACCGCGGCATGGACGCTGGGGTTGGATATCCAGACCGCCCTTTTCGGTCATCCCCAGCCCAAATGGGATAGAAAGTGCGCTCCAAACCCAATGTACACATCCTACCGGTGCAAGGACCGGTGGTGTATGATGTGCCATCCCACGCAGGAGTATTGGGCGCCGTTCTGCCGGGCTATCGGTAAACCCGAATGGATCGATGACACCCGCTATGCTACGATGGAAAGCCGGGAGCAACAAGCAGAAGAGTTGGTGGCATTGATCGAAGAAGTAATGGCGTCCCGGACCTGGACGGAATGGGAACCGGAGTTCCGTAAGCATGACCTAATCGTATCTGGAAATCAGACGGTCGCTGAAATACTGAAGGATGAGCAGGCCGTTGAAAACAATTTCTATACGGATATCGAACATCCGGTTACCGGCAGCGCGAGGCTTCTCAACAGCCCCGTCCAGTTCAGCGAGATTCCGGCTGACATCCGTTGGGCGGCGCCACAGCTTGGCGCTCACACCGAGGAAGTGTTACTAGAGGAAGGATATAGCTGGGAAGACCTTGAAAAACTGAAAGAAGACGGTGTGATACCCTGATGGAAGAAGCATTGAAGCTTAGAGGCAAGACCGCTCTTGTAACCGGGGCCAGCCGCGGCATCGGGCGGTCGATTGCTTTAGCCCTCGCCAGGGCAGGCGCTGACGTCGCTATCAACTGCAGTTCGTCGATGCAGGAAGCCGAGTCAGTCGCCCGCGAAATAGAAACCATTGGGCGTAATTCAGCAGTATTCAAGGCTGATGTCGCCGACAAGACTTCAGTTGACGGCATGGTCAATGGAATAGTCAGGAAATTTGGCAGGATCGATGTCCTGGTCAATAACGCGGGGATATCCACCGTCGGACCTTCGGAAAACCTGGAGGAGAAAGTGTGGCGGAGGGGCATCGACGTCATGTTGACCGGGACGTTCTTCTGCAGCCAGGCCGCTGGAAGAGAAATGATCCGGCAAAAAAGCGGCAAGATAATCAACATTGCCTCCATAAACGGCGTCGTCGCATTTCCCGAGAGGGCATGTTACTGCAGCGCTAAAGCCGGAATTATGGCTTTGACCAAAGTCCTGGCTTCGGAATGGGCTAAGCATAATATCAGCGTCAACGCCGTGGCGCCGGGTTATGTTGAAACTGAACTGGTAAACAATCTCGCTTCCCAGGGGAAATTGAAAATAGAAGAACTGAAGGGAAGAACGCCCGGAGGAATGCTTACCAGTGCGGAAGATGTGGCTGAAGCGGTACTGTTTTTAGCTTCTGACAACTCCCGAAGCATAAACGGTCAAACCATCGTTATCGATGGCGGCTGGACGGCTTACGGCTACCTGGAATCGTGGTTGCAGCAGTCATAAACCCGGTCGATGCGTAGCATTCTCGACCTGCTTCCCGGTTACTTTGCTGGCATGAGAGGCGACTACCCTCATCAGGACGAATGTGGAGGCTTTTTGTCGTGTTATTGCGGCTGATGGGTGGTACTGTACGTTAATAGAACCAACACGTTTGAATCAGCTTTCGGTTTGTATTTGCATAGGTAGCCCTGCGTTACTTTTACACTGACCGGGTTGCTGTTGCTGCAGTACCCCGGTTGTCGTGCCTTCTACGAGTATCACATGTTCAGATGGTAGATGCACATAGCACTTGTTCCCCTCACACAGGCGAGGGCCGTGAGCTTTATGGAGCGAGACTTCAAGCCAGTGTCCACCATCGGCAGACGATGGCGGCTGGAAAAAGCAGTTGATGAGTGAAACGCCTTCAACGATGCGGCTGACGCTACAATGAAAGCTGTTATCGCCGGGTTCGTCTACCATGCGGACGTATTCCGGCCGTATGCCGATAGTAACCTGTTGTCCGGCAGCGAAAGAACGGTTGCAGGATGTAACGGATACCTCTCCACCAAGTTCCGGTACAAACACGCGCATCCTGGTTCCGTCAGCATGGATGATAGTACCCGGCATCATGTTTCTAACCCCGGTCAACCTGGCGACAATCCGGTTTGCGGGAGAGTCGATAACCGTATTTTTCTCATCACACTGGACAATGCGCCCGGACTCATAGACCGCGATCTTTGAGGCCAGTTTGAAACCTTCTGCAAGATTATGGGTTACAAAAAGAATCGTACCTTTATAAAACTCATGGAGATTGAGTAGTTCCAGTTCCATGCGTTCCTTGACCTGGGCGTCAAGTGCCGAAAAGGGTTCGTCAAGAAGCAGCAAGGCTGGTTCCGGGGCAATAGCTCTCGCCAGGGCTACCCGTTGCTGCTGGCCCGCGGATAACTGGGACGGGTACCGGTGCCCGAGCTCAACAAGGTGCATTTTCGTAAGCAGGTCTCCTACCCTGGATAACCGCTCGTCCCTTTCCATGTGCCGAATACCATAGGAAATATTGTCAACTACCGTGAGATGGGGAAACAAGGCATAATTCTGGAATACGAACCCGACGCCGCGGTGTCTTGCGGGTACTGCAATGCTATTTTTTGTGTCGAGCAGCACATCGTCATCGAGCCTGATGTATCCTTCGTCCGGTTTCACCAGACCAGCAATGCATTGCAGCGTCATGGTCTTACCGGAGCCTGAAGGACCAAGAATTGCCAGGATTTCCCGGTTGACGGCAAAAGCTACGTCAAGTAGAAATCCCTTCAATTTTTTCTTTACTCTTACTTCAAGCATCGATAGTTATCCAATTAGTCTCAGGGAACTCTATCCCCTGGCAGGCGCCGCCGTGCGGGGAGCTTTCCTCTTCCAGTAAGCAAGCGCCCCAAGCGAAGCGAAGGAAATAAAGAGGACGATAAGTACCAGGATGAGGGCGCGGTCGTTGTGGCCCGCCTGTATACTAAAGTAAATCGCTACCGGAATAGTGGTGGTTTTACCGGGAATATTACCGGCAAGAATGAGCGTAGCGCCAAATTCTCCAAGGGCGCGGGCAAAGGCGAGTATGGTGGCAGCAATAACCGCCGGCCATGCTCCGGGCATGGTGACCGTCCAAAATACCCGCCATTCACTGGCACCCAGGGTTCGGGCAGCGTTTTCAATATTTCTGTCCACCTGCTCGAACCCTGCCCGGGCAGACATGTACATGAGAGGAAAGGTCACGATAACGGCAGAAATTACCGTCGCCGGCCAGGAGAACACCACGGTTGTGTTGAACAAGGAGAGGAATTCTCCCAGCAGGCTGTTTTTCCCAAAAAGCAACAGTAGTCCAAACCCTATTACCGTTGGGGGCAGAACGAGCGGCAGGATAAACACCCCGTCAATCAGACTTTTGCCAACTCCGGTATACCGTGCCATCCACCGGGCCGCAGCAATTCCCAGACAGAAAGTGATCGCTGTGGTTACAAGTACCGTCTTTAGCGATATCCATAATGGAGAGAGTATCACCTCTGTCATAGCATTTCTCTCTGCAACTCGTGTTTATTGTTCGACAGGGCTGAAACCATAACGTTCGAAGATATCTTTCACCTCATCAGTCAGGAGAAAGTCAATGTAAGCTTTGGCTGCATCTACCAAAGCACTGGCTTTTACCACAGCGACGGGGTAGATGATTTTATTATTGATGTCCGCCGGCGCTTCTGCAACAATCTTGACTCCGGTAGTAATAGCAGCGTCAGTGGAATATACGATGCCAACATCAACATTTCCACTCTCTACATACCCCAGTACCTGCCTGACGTCACTACCGAAAATCAGCTTGGATTGGGTGCCTTCTGCAATACCCAGCAATTCAAAGGCCTGTTGAGCATACGTTCCAGCTGGTACGAATTCAGGATCACCCACAGCTATCTGATTGATAGATGGGTCAACAAGGTTCATAAAACTTGAGATCTCCAGGGTGCTGTCTGCAGGAACCACGAGGACCACTTTGTTATTAAGGAGATTCCGGCGAGTCTCAACAAGTATAAGCCCTGCATCCTCCAGAGCATTCATCTGCTTGGCGGCTGCGGAAATGAATACATCCGCCGGAGCGCCCTGTTCGATTTGTTTTTGCAGCGTTCCGGAGGCTGCATAGTTGGTGTATACGGTGACATTCTTGTGTTTTTCCATGTACAGAGCGTTTATCTCCTGCAATGCATCAGTCAGGCTGGCAGCAGCAGAGATGTTCAGTTCAACAGGATTTTCTTTATCACCGGAGCATCCAGAGAGTAATGACAGTAGGAGCACACCAATAATTGATGCGGTAAAAATGACAATGGATCTCTTATTCAGTTTCATGAGAATCATATCCTCCAGAACAATCTTTGCTGGAGAACGCGGATGTATTTCAGGTCACAGGGGAAAATTGCTCACTAGAGGGCCTTTTTCAATGGGAACCGAAAAAAGCAGCGCGTCCTCCCCGGGGAAAACGCGCTGCTTCAAGTACGGACTTTAACCATCATTTTCTCCTTTCCGCCTGGGAAACACCGCCGTTTCCAGCGGTGCCGTCGAGATTTTCATCTACCGGTTGTTCACCATATTCAGCAAAGGAACACAGGTGAAACAACTTAAGAGAACAATTTATACTAACACGATAAATACAACTATGTCAAAAAGCTGAATGCTTAAGACATACCGACAGCGACGACCTTAAGCCTTGTGTATTCCTCCAACCCGTACATGGAATTCTCTTTACCGAAGCCGCTTTCCTTGAACCCTCCCCAGGGCGTTTCCGCCATCATGGCCCGTCCGCCGTTCACACTGGCCATACCGGCGTTGATACGGCTGGCGATCCTGTAGGCCCGGCTGGTATCCCGGGAATAGACGCTGGCGCTCAGGCCGTAAATATTGTCGTTAGCGGACGCGATGACCTCTTCATCAGTCTTGAATTTCATGAAACAGGCCACCGGCCCGAATACTTCTTCACGGAAGAGGGTGGTACCCGGCCGGACGCCGGTGAAAACGGCAGGCAGCACGTAGTAGCCCTTATCGAGCGGGGGCGCGGGTGTGCGCTGCTCGCCGTAGACCAGCCTGGCGCCTTCCTCGATACCTTTTCGGATATAGCCTTCCACGCGGTCCCGGTGCTCGGCATCAACGACAGGACCCATCTCGGTCTTCTCGTCATTGGGATCGCCGACCGGTATGTTCTTTAAAGCGGCGATGAATTTTTCCACGAACCTGTCGTGTATGCTTTCATGGATGTAGAAACGGCCGGGAGCCGCGCAGACCATCCCGGTATTATGGCAGATGGAGCCGGCTGCCATCGGGACTATTTTATCGATATCAGCGTCTTCCAGCACGATGAACGGGTTCTTGCCACCGAGTTCCATCTGCATGCGTTTTAACGTACCGGCAGCGGTCTTCATGATGATTTTTCCGGTCTCTGAACTGCCGGTGAAGGAGAGGAAACTGACATCCGGGTGGGCCGCCAGGGCATCGCCGGCCGTGCTGCCGGGCCCGGTGATGATATTCACCGTCCCGGGCGGAAGGCCAGCCTTTTCCAGGATTTCCCCGTATTTCAGGATTACCAGAGAATCGATGGCGGATGGCTTGATGACGCAGGTATTGCCCGTGGCCAGGCAGGCGCCCATCTTTGAGGTCAGCATGAGTATAGGAGAGTTCCAGGGTATGATGATGCCCGCGACACCGATCGGTTCACGCTGGATGCAGACCAGGGAATTGGGATTGGGCGGGGGAGTGGCGCCCATCATCGCCCGGGCTGCCTGCGCGCAGTATTCGAGACTCATCGAAGAGAACATGCTTTGCATGCGGGCCAGCTTTACCGGCGTTCCGTGGTCCAGGATTTCCCATTTTGTCAGTTCACCGGCAAATTCGCGCTGGAGCGCCGCCAGTTTCAACAGGATCCGGGAGCGTTCTTCCTGCGGTTTTTGAGACCATACCGGGAAAGCCTGACTGGCCGCGGCGACGGCCCTGCCGACGTCCTCGCGGTCGCCGAGCGGAATTTCAGCGATTTCCTCTTCAGTCGCCGGGTTGATCGCCCGATATGTCCGGCCGGAAACAGCATCCACCCATGAGCCGCCAATGTACATTTTGAATTTTTGCATCTACTTCCTCCTGTTTCATTCCTAAGTCCAAGACACCAGGCATCAACACATGTAGTTTCTCTACCTGATCAGTGTGACGTTATTTTGCCGGCGGCGGACCGAACTTTGGTGGATTAGCTACATACTGGTTGAAGATATCAAGATCCCAACCCTGCGCCTTAGCCATCTGGGTCATAGTAGCCGGAACGAGTATGAGGAATTGTTCCTTTTTCATCCCCTCGAGCAATCCGTCGGCTTCCTGCTCCGGTGTCAGGAACACCGGCAGCTTCCAGAATTCCCTGGCATCATCCTGCATTTTCTTGATGAGTTCCGGCGGGCCGACAAAGCGCGAATTGTTGCTGATTTCCGTCCTGACCGCACCGGGGAGGAGACACGAGACCTTGATGCCTTTGCCGCGCAGATAGCTGTGGATGGCGCTGGTAAAACCGAGAATCCCGGCCTTGGTTGTGATATAGGCTATGTTCAGAGGTTCCGGCATATACCCGAGCGCCTGGATGGAAGAGACATTGACGATGTAGCCGCTGCCGCGCTCCGTGAAATGCGGCAAGAATGCGTGGACGTTCCGCACATACCCCATGAGATTGGTGTTGATGATGTATCTCCAATCATCCAGGGAGATATGTTCCAGGAGACCGCGAACCCCGGCAGCCGCATTGTTGATGAGTATATCGATTGAACCGAAGGCTTCAATGGCTTTATCTTTCATCGATTCCACGCTCTCATCTCTGGATACGTCGCACTCGATGGCGAGGGCTTTCCTGCCCAGCCCTTCAATCTCTTTTGTAACTATTTGCATATTGGCCATGTTGCGAGACGCCAGTACGATATCCGCGCCTTCTCTAGCCAGCGCGACGGCGACTGCTTTCCCGATACCACCGGAAGAACCGGTGACAACGGCGGTTTTTCCTTTGAATTCCATGATGTCTCCTTTATTGTTTAGTCTTATATCCGGCCGCATCGTGGCGGAGTTGAATAATTATCCTATCTTTACGCAGACCATCTTTTGTTGAGTGTAGTCCAGCATCCCTGCCTCACCGCCCTCTTTACCTATGCCGCTTTCACGGTAACCTCCCCAGGGGATGTCGTTGGTTAATACCTGGATGTTGACGTTGACGGTACCGGCATGAAGCAGGTTGGATAACCTGATACCCCTGGCGGTGTCGCGGGTCCAGACCGTGACGCAAAGACCGTACGTGTTGTCATTTGCCAGGGCAACGACCTCTTCTTCCGATGAGAATGGCTTCATGATGATGCTGACCGGACCGAATATCTCCTCACGGGCCACCCGCATGTTCTGGGTCACATCCGTCAATATCGTCGGCATGACGTAAAACCCCCGGTTCATGGGCGGTTCGTCCGGGCGTTCCCCGCCCAGGACAAGCCTGGCTCCTTCGGAAACGCCTGACTTGATATAGGCTTCCACCCTGTCACGGTGCTCGCGGTTGGCGAGGGGCCCCATGAACGTCCGGGCATCCGCCGGGTCTCCCACCACGACCTGCCTTGAGGCCTCGATATATTTTTCCAGGAACCGGTCGTAGATCTTTTCGTGGACATAGAAACGTCCGGCCCCGGAGCAGTGCTGGCCGGCGTTATCGCATTGCCGGGGAGCGTGGTGGTTGACCGCGGCATCGATATCGGCATCTTCCAGGACGATGACCGGGTTCTTGCCGCCGAGTTCCATAATCATGCGTTTCATCGTGCTGCTGCCCGCCGCCATGATGACCTTACCGGTTTCACTGCTGCCGGTGAAGCCAACCAGGTCTACACCCGGGTGGGAGGCCAGGGCGTTTCCCACAGTGCTGCCCGGTCCGGTAATAACGTTCAATACGCCGGGAGGAAGCCCGGCATCTTCCGCAACTTCAGCAAATTTCAGTCCCAGCAGTGAATTGACGCTTGGTGGCTTGAGGACACAGGTATTGCCGACCGTTAGAGCCTGTGCCAGTTTGACGGCCATCATGATGATGGCGTGGTTCCATGGCGTGATGATGGCGCACACACCCACAGGCTCGCGCTTCAGATAGGTCAGGACATCTTTCAGTGCCGGGATGTAGTCGCCCATCAGGGATTCCGCCCTGCCGGCGGCCCATTCGAACTGTTCGGCGGCCACCATTGGCACGTGTTCCGCGAGACTCAGGATTGAACCATGTTCCAGTGTTTCCAGCCGGCTGATTTCGGGTGCCATTTTCCGGAATGACGCTGCGATGCGTTTAATATAGACAGAGCGTTCTGTCTGGACCATCTGTGACCATTGCGGATAGGCTTTCCGTGCGGCAGCTACCGCACGGTCTATTTCAGCCTGGCCAGCCAGCGGGATATGCGCAATTTCTTCCCCGGTGGTCGGGTTGAACGTTGGAAATGTGTTGCCGGATTGGGGCGTAACCCATGCACCGCCAATCCAGAGTCTGTGTTCCTTCATAAATTCTCCTTTATTGTGGGGTATCTGGTCTGGGGCAACCTTAAATCTCGTCCTTGTTGAAAAGTAAAGGCCGGTGCCCCCGTTCGATGACGGAGGCAAACCGGCCTTCCTGGTTTATTTTGTTGTTCATCTCCGTGTCTTCAATAGTGCCTTTTATGCTTTTACCGTTCCTTATAGTCTCCAGGGGTTTCGATACAAATTAGTGAAAACGAAGCGTTCAACTACCGGGGCAAGACCGCAATGAACAGGAAAAAGAGGCCCTCGTCTTCTCCGGCACATCAGACAACCGGTCACAAACGTCTAAATCAGGCCGTTCACTTCGCCTGTTCACTACGCACCTTTATCAGTTCCGCCACGATACTCACGGCGATCTCTTCCGGGGTTTCTCCACCAATATCTATACCGATGGGAGAGTACACCCCATCGAGCTGTTCCTTTTTCACGCCGGAGGCCATAAGGGCCTCATAAAGCGTCTGCCGTTTCCGCTTGCTGCTGATCATGCCGATATAACCGGCGTTAGTCTTGAGAGATTGATCGAGGACGGTACGGTCGTACTGGTGGCCGCGGGTGACGATTACGATGAACGAATCTTTATCAATCTCGAGGCCTTCTAACGCCCTGTCAAAATCATCAACGACGATAGTGTTGATCGCATCCGGGAACCGTTCCGCATTGGCAAATTCCGGCCGGTCATCCAGAACGATAACCCTGAAGCCGACCAGTGCGGCAAGGTGGGCGGTAGGCACCGCGACATGTCCCGCCCCGAAGCAGTACAGGGTTTTCACTTTCCGGATACGGTCAATCATAACGCGAGCATCACCCAGTGGCAGGAGGAGCGTCGTTGAAACGTTGTGGAGTTCCGGTTTCAGATCCCCTATATCGTGTTTTGTGAGGGAAGTGCTGAAGAATGTTTCATTATCGGACAATAGGATACCATGACCAAGGACACGTGCGGTGTCAGCGGTGCCGTTCAAATGGGTCAGCAGGTAGAATTCCTGCCCGCGGCTAAACGCATCTTGCCATTGACGGAGGAATATGCCGTTGTCTGCCGTGGGCTCAATAACGTCCAGTAATATCTCGGCTTTACCACCGCAAATCATATCAGGCAAGGTCGTATTAGTACCGGTAAGATCGAAAGACATCAGTCTTGCTTGCCGGGTCAAAAGTAATTTTTTTGCTTCAACAATAGCACTAGCCTCGATCAAGCTGCCGCCGATGGTGCCGAAGGTCTTGCCGTCACCGCCGACCAGCATCTTGGTCCCCTCATGCCGGGGAGTAGACCCCTCAAGGTTAAGCACGGAAACCAGTACGAATGGTGTTCCGGCATCGTGGTACGCAACAGCTTGTTTGACCAATAACTCAATCTCGTTCATAACAACGCAATAACTGGTTCACAGGATTCCTGGAAATTCAGTTTCCATGAAGATACACACCGGCAGGCCCTGTAATGGGAACCTGCCGGTGTATTGCTGTTTACCTATTTCTTACCCGGGAGTGCCGCCTTGACCTTATCCGGCGTTGCCGGAAGGTTGTAAACCCTGGCTCCACAGGCATTGTAGATGGCATTGGTGATCGCCGGAGCTGTAGAAACCATTGTCATCTCACCGATACCGGTGGAACCCAGCGTTCCCCTGATGCGTGGCGTCTCGCGGGTGATGAACTCCACCTCACAGGAATTGGCAATGGTCGGGAACTTGAATGTCATCCAGTCTTTGGTCTTGCCGAGAACGAATTCTTCCCTCAGGGCATACCCGATGCCCTGGTCCATGCCGCCTTCCAGCTGACCTTCGAGGTTCTGCGGGTGGATGATGGGACCGGCATCGACGGCGGTGGTCATCTTCAACACCTTGACATCGCCTGTCTCGGTATTGACTTCAATTTCCGCCATCTGGATGTTATGGACCTGGGAATCAAAGGACTTACTCTGGCCCTTCTCATCGAATGCTTCCGGGCCCTCAACGGTTTTTACGCCTTCATAACGGGTGGCCTTGCCGGCTTTCTTCAGCGCGGCATAGGTCTTGCCGCCGGCTTCTTTCATGGCCTTAGCCATCTGTTCCAGCCCGTTGACCATGGCGCCGCCGCCCATGTAGGTCTGCCGGGAGCCGGCTGACGGACCGGCAGCAACGGTCTTGGCGGTATCGCGGGTGTACAGCTTGATCCGTTCCAGCGGTATGCCGAGGACTTGGGCTGCCAGTTGCGATAGCATTGAATCGTTGCCTTCACCGGGGTCGGCGATAGCGGCATAGAGCGTCACCGTATCATCCGGATTGATTTCCACTGAGTTATCAGCGCGATCGCCGGCTTCCGCGATACCGAAGGACATACAGGCGATGCCCACGCCTCTCTTTATTGTGCCGCCCTTTTTATTAAAGGCGGCGGCATCTTTCTTCGCACGCTCGTAGTGAGGCTTGAAATCGTCCATCAGTTCGGGCATGCTGGTCTGTTCGATAGGCGCACCGGTCGAGCGGGTCTGGCCGACCTGCAGGAGGTTCTTCCTGCGGATTTCCAGAGGATCCATACCCAGTTTGTCGGCCAGCATATCAATCAATGATTCCAGCGCGAACATGACCTGGGGCGGTCCGGCCCCCCTGGCTGCGCCGCCGCTGCCGTTGTTGGTATAAACCAGCTTCACATTGGCGTCGATATTCGGTATGTTGTAGCCGCCGTTCAGCATGTGCAGCGCGCGGCCCGGCATGACGGGACCGAGCAGGAAGTAGGCTCCCTTGTTCATGACAAAGTGATTGTAGTAGGCAGTGAGATTGCCCTGGACATCGGCTGCCAGTTTGGCGGTCATTTCGAAGGGGTGACGCTTCGATGTGATAAGGAACGACTCCTCAAGCGTGGGAATGTAGCGAATGGGGCGCTTCCAGTGCATGGCGGCCGCGGCGGCAATGCCTTCCGATGAAATCGAGGCCTTGATACCGAATTGCCCACCGGAATATGGTTCGATGTAGCGGAGCTTCTCGGCGCCCACGGCTTCCTTGATGATGGCGGCGTGGGCATGAATCATGATGCTCCGCCCGACAACTACCAGTTCATCGTTTTCGAAGTAGCAGACGCAGGCTTCCGGTTCAAGGGCTGCCTGGTGGTTCATCTGGGTTGAAAAATCATGCTCGGCCACCGCATGGGCATTCTTGAACGCTTTGGCCGCATCTCCTTTGATCTGCGGCTGCTGGAAGCAGAGGTTCGGAGAGTGCGGATGTATCTGTACGGCATCCGGGGCCAGTGCTTCTTCCGTCGTCTTCATGACTTTCAGTGGTTCGTAGGTGACTTTCACCGCTTTGGCGGCTGCCCTCGCCTGTTCACGCGTTTCCGCGGCAACGATTGCCACCGGGTCTCCATATGCCCTGACCTTGTCTTCACAGAGGACCGGCTGGTCAGGTGCGATGACACGGAGGCGATTGGATCCTTTGATGTCTTCCGCCGTCATCACGCCGATAACGCCGGGCATCTTTTTGGCTGCAGAGGCGTCGATAGACTTGATGATGGCATGAAATTCGGTACTGTGCACTGCGGCTATCTCTATCATGCCGTCCATCATGATATCGCCGCCGAATTTGGCGACGCCGCAGGCCTTGATATAAGCGGAAGGCCGGGGATGGTTTTCACCAATCATCTTTTTCTTGTTGATCTTGGCTTTTACTTTTTCCGGCGTTGTTTCATTGCGCAGGAACTTGCCCGCCAGTTTCACGGCATCGATGATTTTCACGTAGCCGGTACACCGGCACAGGTTGCGCGCCAGCGCTTTCTTGATGGCGGCATCATCAGGGTCCGGGTTCTGGTCGAGCAGGACTTTCGTGGCCATGATCATACCGGGTGTGCAGAACCCGCACTGGATAGCTCCAGCCAGGACAAACGCCTCCTGGATAAGATGAGGATTTTCCGGTGTGCCCAACCCCTCCACCGTGATAATTTCCGCACCGCCCAGGTCTACCACTTTTTTCAAGCAGGATCTGACGGCCTTTCCATCAACCACTACCGTACAGGCGCCGCATTGGCCTTTACGGTCGCAGGACTGCTTGGTGCCGGTGAGTCCCAGTTGCTCGCGTAGATAATCGAGCAGGACCAGGTCAGGACCCGCATCAACACTGCGCGTTACCCCATTTACGGTCAAGACTACTCTTGTCAATTAGTTACCCCCTTTCCATTGATAAGACCAGTTTGTATAGACAATTTAGTACCATATGTACTAATGACTTTGATACAATATCTTTAACATAGCATCTGCGGTTTGATGTTGTCAACGATGTTCAACCAGTGGAAATCAGCCTGCGGCAGCTTTATAGCGGGCTATTCCCCGGTGCAGCAACTCGATGATGCCGCGGACTTTTTTCATGAATTCATCACCGGTACTTCCCAGCGCTCCGATGAAGGATTCTTCTGTCAGAGATTCAGCTTCCTGCAAGGGCTTGCCTTTTATCAAAGAGCAGAGGATTTCCACCGTGACGTTGGCGGTTGGATCACAGGTACACAGATATTTGATGTCCTCGATGATACCGTCACGAACACTGATGTAAATGTGCATGTAGGCGTGGCTGACATGGGAACAAATACGGATTTTCTCGCCCACGGTGTCCAGTAAAATGGAGGGGTTCTCCAGTTCGCCGGTATATTTGAAGCCCTCTCGGCACAGCTTCCGGTAATATTTGATGACAAGTTCATCCAAGGACCTTGTCTCCCTTCTAGATGTAGCTTCGCTCTCTGAAGATGGTGTCGAGGGCATCCAGGAACGTCTCACATTCTTCCATGGTGTTGTAAAAGTAAAGAGAAACCCGGTAGGTCATCCGGTGTTCGGAAGGCAGTTTCGGCCGCATCCAACCTTCTCCCCAACGGCTGTTGAAGAAGGAATGAACGCAGAATACACCGTCGCGGATCATGATGTTGTTCATGTCGCTCAGTTCTTCCGCGATGCCCACAGCGTTAGGCCGTTTGACTTCAAATGTCAGAATGCCGCTCCGCTGCCCGGCGTCATGAGGCCCGATGATATGGAACCAGCCGGTATCGCCATAGTTGTCCAGCAGTTTGCGTGTCAGGAAGCTGTTCAGATCGTTTATGTGACCGCTGATGTTATCCATTCCGACATATTGTAGATACCTGATTGCTT
The DNA here is from genome assembly GCA_964595455.1 of uncultured Dehalococcoidaceae bacterium. Classification (GTDB taxonomy): domain Bacteria; phylum Chloroflexota; class Dehalococcoidia; order Dehalococcoidales; family RBG-16-60-22; genus DAOUEG01. The sequence goes on along the minus strand of CAZQQL010000001.1, from coordinate 7,356 downwards.
CCCCCGCGCCGATCTGGCCGGCATAGTCCTGGATACCGACTTCGAACCGTTCCGGCGGTTCGAGCAGGGAGTATGATGTGTGGGTCGTGTCTCCTACCGTTCCGCCGCCCAGTATCGCGGGCGCAATCGTCCCGGGAGGGTCATCTTCCTCATGAACAGCCTGCCCCAGGTACTCCTGTTTACCGTACAGGACCCCGATGCCCCGTGGCCCGCACATCTTATGCATGGAAAATGCCATGAAATCCACATCCAGTTCCTGGACATCCAGCGTGCGGTGGGATGCGGTTTGAGCGGCATCGAGAAGTACTTTTACTCCACTATCATGGGCCAGCCTGATTATTTCACCGGCCGGGATGGTGTAGCCGGTGACATTCGATGTGTAAGCCATACTGACCAGGGCAACCCTGTTCCGGTGCAGTTTGTCCCTGTAATCATCAAGGTCGAACACTCCATCTTCGTCGGAAATGATGTGTTCCACCTTGATCAAGCCCTGTTTCTGGAGCCGCAGCCAGGGCAGGAGGTTAGAGTTGTGTTCTTTATCCGTCAACAGGACGACATCGCCCTGTTTGAACCCGCTCCCCAGGGCCACGATATTGAGGGCAAAGCTGGTGTTCTGGGTGAAGACGATCTCTTTTTCCGACCTTGCATTGATGAATCGCCGGATGAGCGAGCGCGGGCTCTCGATGTCTTTTTCGGGGTTGCCTTCAAGGCGATCGTTTACCTCCGCCGCGAACCAGTGACGGCTCCGGGCGCCGGCGCATCCGGGATATTCCGTGTAATACCTGACCATAGCATCTATCACCTGCCGGGGAACCAGCGTCGTACAGGCATTATCGAAGTACACCGGCGGACGCCCATTACGGACCTGGTGCAACGCCGGGAAATCACCGCGTATGGCTGCTAATTGTTCTTTGTTCACGTTGTGGGTCCGGTGGTACGGGTTACATTCCGATAAAGGATGGATTTGTATTACTCATATTATTACAACAGCTACGTATCGTCAACTTAATAATGAATACGGCTCTTGAGACGCGCCTGGTCCGAGTAGTTGACTCAATTGTAGTTGTTGCGTTATATTTGCTGGACCCTTTTTTTTACTAGTACTAATGTGTCAAATGGTTGTTCTTCGCTTTACACTAGATTTCATTCTTCAGAGCCTATGTACCGGCAGATAGCCGACCATATGCATCTGCCTGCAGGGGATAGATGACCTGCTCGACCGAATGCCGCAAACCTTAAGCGGGGGAGAAAAACAGGGAGTGGCCCTGGAGCGTGCTCTGGCTACATCTCCGGAAGTCCTCTTGCTCGACGAACCGCTTCGCGCGCTCAATCCTGAGACAAGGGAAAGCACTCAGGAAGAGCCAACCTTCAGTGCTCCACCCGTACTATCGTTCTCCGACAGGATAGCGGTCCTGGGAGAGGAACGATACGTCAAGCCGGCACGCCTGATGATATGTTACGCTGCCCGGCCACTGTTGATCTGCGAATCCCAGCCGGTATTTTCCTGTCTGGCTCCCCGAAAAGATACGGAGAATATCGATCTGGAGCCTGGAAAGCGGGGCTGGCTCTTTCCTCCCTCGTCCCTGCATTTTTCCCGGAATAAGTAAAACGCCAACGCCAATGACCTATTATCACGCGTCGCCGGGACTCTTCGGTCAATGTGTTTGTTGCTATTGCCAGACCTAGGTTCGGTTCGCTACCGGGCTCAATCGGTGCCTATCATCACATTCGAAGCCTTCACGATAGCGTAAACTTCTTTGCCTACCTTGAGCCCCAGCCTCTCCGAAGAGGATTTGGTAATGATGGATACCATCTCCACGCCGTTCGCAACTTCCACCACGATTTCATTGTTGACGGCTCCTTCGGTGACCTTCTTTACCTTGCCCTTGAGTATGTTGCGTGCGCTGATTTGCATGGTTTTCCTCCTGGACCCCTCCCGGTTTTAACCGGAGAGGGTAGATTTATTGGACAGTATATCACCACTGGAGAAAAGCGCTATCCTCTTTACTTGTTTGTGGATTGTTCAGGTCGAGGCCAGCGCCTTTTGCATGATGTTTGTCTGAAAACGGGTATATTGCAACCATGAGAATTCGGAGAATCAACCCTTCACGCAGGCTGGCATGGTTGCTTCTCTTTATTGTTATGGTGACGCTTCCTAATATTTCTGGATATTATGGAGCGGCCGGACTCGGCGTGGATAGAGACCTGCAGGCCGGCGAGATGGGCTTACTCAACGTAATGATAGAGATCTACGCCGGTATGATACAACATCCCTAACGTCCCGGGATCGTTGGTGTATGGTTCGTACAAAGCGGCGGTATGCCCGTATCCAGAGCCGTCAGCCACATCGGCAATCCAGTTATGATCACCGAGTAACTTCTCGTTTAAGAGTTCTTCCATTTCACTATATTTGCCCAGACCATATGGTGAACGCGTACCGGCAGCTTATCAGCGTGTTTGGCGTTAAACCTGGTACTTTCCAGGTTTTCTTTCACAAAGAGAGTGGTCACGCCGACTGAGGCTGCATCTCCAGGTAACTTTTATTAGTGCCTCCAAAGCGAGAGAGCCCTGTCTTTCACTCAGTACATATCCCGTAGCTTGGTAAAGGTCTGATGTTTCCCTCGTTTTCTGGTCATTACCATGCTTTTGCTTTGTTCAGGTCTTCTCAATGAATGAGTCCCCACTCTGCAAAATATTTCTTATAGTGCTCGGGTTGATGGAAGTCCGGCCTCATATCGAAGCAGAGATCGGCATACCCTTGTTTCAGGTCGCTGAAATGTTGGAGACCGGATACCAGACTACCAATTTTTTCCCCGGGCGCAGAAAATATGATTTCATCATCGCTACACATTGTTCGCAGGTATTCGCCGGGGTCGGGGATGGTAACTCGGAATTCCCCGGTTTGCATAACCGGAATAATGGAGAAGACACAAGAACGCAAGGGATCGAGCACCGTATTGACCAGAGACCCTTCTTTATATTTAACCGCGTAAAGGATGCTCCTTAATTGTGTTACGTTACTGAAAATGATAAGTACATCCGGCTCAAAATCAGCGTTTTTTAAAGGCGCAGACACGATGCCGATATATTTACCATACTCGAATTCAGGAGAAGTTTTCTCAAGACTCTTTGCCGCTTCCTGGTCCTCTACTACTTGCGGGAACCCGGGGTATTCTTCACGTGGGGTAACCATCCCGTAAGCTGAGATCGGGGCAGGACACCAGTTGTCCTCCTTCAACATAGCCACAGTCATTCTCTGGCGGCGGGATAGAGCAAATGCCTGACACTGGGCGATGTGGATGCCTTCATCTCTCCACGGCCGAAAGGAGCCCTCGGGGATGTCTTCTTCCTTTTCCAGCATTTTTATCACAATCGGTGATGTTTTAAGAAGCAATAACTTCTCGATTTCCGTTCCCCAATAGTTATTGTCACTGGCTCTCATTGTGTCAATCCTCGCTTTCTCACTGATTGGCCATATTTAACGGCTGACTGCTATATCAAATACTCTATGCCAGCGGCAGCTCCTTTATTTTCTTGAGCCATGCCTTGCCCGCTGACGCGCCTTCCTCCCATTTACGGGCAACGAATTCGGTTAGTATTCTTCGAGACCCCGCGATGTCCCCTCTGTCGACAAGTTCGGCGGCATCCGTTTCTATTTTTTTGCTTTCTTCAATGGTCTGTACCTCAAAGACTGTCCAGTATCGAGTAACCTTTTCCGCATATTCCGGGTGATACTCCAGTTCCAGCCGTAAATCTTCGAATAGTTTAGCCACGGGATTGGCTTTTTTGGTGATGTCTTCCGGTAGTTCATTCACGCCGATGTAAACCGGTAAATACGGAGACGAACATGGTTGGCCAAAGGTCATCCACAGGCAACTGAACAGGTCGGTGTGATCTTCAACGACGTTACAGATAGTAGCGCACTTCGTATAGAAGCCCATTCCGTGGATGCATACCGCTTCGCACCCTCTTTCTTCCGGTATATAGTGGCTCATTCTGCCTTCTGCAGCAGAAAGGCTTCCATGGTCTCTGAAGATACTCATCATGTAAGGCAACGTAATACCGGCGCCGTAATATGGGATATTTGTACCCTCGGGTTGATGCGGTGTTTCCATGACACAGCAATCGTACTGCCGATCAACAAGCAGTTTCCATACTCTCTTGGCCCTGTTGTGTCCCGCCCCTATCCCTTGTTCAGCTTTGCCTTTCAAGGCGGAGTTTACAAAAAAGTTCGCACAGGCAAATACCTGGTCGGTCATCGGACCATGGATGGCATGATTAACCGGATCGTCGTATATCCAGTTTGCCCCTTCGAACATGTAACCTTCCTTTGTATCTATCATCATGCGGGCAATGGAACCACCCCCCATAAAACCACTGGTTCCGTATTGAGTCATGTTTTCAGACCAGGCCTTGAGATACTCACGGGCATTACTGGATTTCATCATCAGTTCCTGCTCTGTGATCCGTTTCGGGGTGCCATGGTACGGAGGGAACTGCATGGCCGTACGCCCGAACCCGACGGTAGCGATCCCTCTTTCGTTCAATATCGGAGTCAGATTATCCGGTCCGGGGCCGCATGTTTCGAGATATCTATGCCCCTTTTCTGGAATTATCAGGTGTATCCTGAGAGTCTCCCAGGAGTGTCCGCAATCATGGGATTGTGCGACCAGATTTCCCCTGTACGATGTCAAACCAGTGGCCAGCGCAGCAGTGCACGTCATGATGTCCTCCCGAACTTAGTTCTTCCACCATTTTAGTTATTTATATGCTTATGTCTGATATCGGTCAATTCCAGTTGCGTATCCAGCCCGTCTTTATCGAGGCTCCGGAACCTGTTATTTCTCATATGAGGTGAAAAATCCTGCAAAAAAGCTTGAAACGAGAACTGGTTAGGTCTCAGGACAAGAGCCCGTATTCGATCCTGACTGGTTTTCTGAAAAACTGTAATTGGCGGTCTACCCTTGGAATAGCGAATGCTCGGTTGCTTGATTCTACGGTCCCACCTCGGTTCCGAATGAGGTAACAGGCTAAATACCTCGTGTCACCCTTGGGATACGAGCCCCTGTTTCCACTCTGGTGTCTCAGACCCGGAACGATTGATCAGGAGCTATGTACCGCAATGTAATTACCTGAACCGGATTTTTCCCTGGTTGCCTATAATGTACCCCTTAACCGGGGGTCGAGGGCATCTCTGAGTCCGTCGCCTACCATATTAAAAGCGAACACCACAAGCATAATTGCTATACCAGGGGCGAAGGATAAAACTGGTAAGTCCAACAGGTACTTATAGCCGTTGCTGACCATGGCGCCCCACGCGGGGTCTGGAGGTGTAATACCAATACCCAGAAAGCTCAAGCCGGCTTCCGCCAGAATCGCAGAACCCATCTGCATTGTTACCAGAACAATGAGCGGCGGGAGACAATTGGGCAATATGTGTCGCAGCATGGTAAAAAGATTACTGGCTCCTTGAGCTCGGGCTGCGAGTACATAGTCGTTTTCTTTGATGAACAGTACTTGCCCGCACATCAGCCGGGCATATATCGTCGTTAAGGCGATTCCGATGGCGATCATGACATTACCCAGCCCTCCGCCAAGAATGGCGGCTAGCACAAGGGCCATAAGTATCATAGGAAAAGCCATGAGAGCATCGATAAACCTCATGATAATCGTATAAGTCATACCTCCGAAGTAGCCCGCGATCAATCCCAGCGCCATGCCTATAGAGGCAGCGATGGTTATTGAGACTATCCCCACCAGCAGCGATGCTCTCGATCCATAGATGATGCGGCTGAGTGTATCACGGCCCAGCGAGTCGGTCCCGAGCAAGTGAGTCGTGCTGGGTTGCTGGAGGGCTTCGGGAAGACTGGTCAGGTTCGGGTCATAAGGGGCCAACCATGGAGCGAAAGCCGCCATGATCACCATCAGTACGATGATCACAAAACCGATGACGACCACCTTCCGGGAGGCCATCACCCTGACGATGCGCCGGAATTCCCCTACATGTGGCTGTATTTCTGCAAATTCCTGAATAATCGCGGTCTGCTGGGACATCAACTAGCACCCTTTCTAACCGTAGCGTACTCTGGGGTCAAGCCATCCGTAGGAAATATCGACCAGGAGGTTGACCAGCGTGATGACCACTGCAGTTATAAGCACTATAGCCTGGATGATAGCGTAATCCTGGCTGAAAACGGCATCTACCCCTAAGCGGCCCATACCCGGTATGTTGAAAACCGTCTCTACAAGGACCGAGCCGCCCAGTATGTAGCTGAATCCCGTTCCCGCCAGCGTCACTACCGGAATCAAGCCGTTCTTCATAACGTGCTTCACCACGATGACCCTCTCTCGCAACCCCTTGGACCACGCGGTGCGGATGTAGTCCTGTCGCACTACTTCCAAAATGCTGGATCGTGTCTGGCGGGTAGTAGCTGCCAAAGGAAATATAGCTTCGCAGACAACCGGTAATATCACCTGGCTGATGCTTTTCGTGAAGTTTTCCAGAGGAGAGGTGTATCCGTAGCGTGGTAACCAGTCCAACTGGAGGCCGAAAACCCATATCAACAAAATACCCAGCCAGAAGATAGGGACGGTTATCCCGATATTAGCCAGTAACGTTACGAAGGTATCCGTTTTGGTTCCGCGTCGTAGAGCCGATATTACACCGAACAAAATACCCAACGCATGACTGAAAACAAAGGCTATCAAACCTATATACAACGTCACGGGGAAACGTTCGCCGATAAGGCTGCCCACTTTTTCGCGGTAAAAAAGCGAATTCCCAAGATCGCCGCGGAACAGGTCCTTTATCCAATCGACATACTGCACAGGTAAGGGATCGTTTAACCCGAACTCTTCCCTCGCTTTTTCAAGCTCCTCTATGGTCAATTTTTCCGCCTGAGTCTGGGAGAGATAATATAGAACAGGATCTCCCGGCAACAGACGGATGACCAGAAAGACGATGAACGTGATAATCAAGATAACTATGATAGCTTGTAGCAGCCGGCGAATTATATATGTACCCATTTCGGCTTTCTTACTCTAAACAAATATACCGGGTGATATTGTGTAATAACTTCACGATAAAACCAATTTTCACTTTTTTTGACGCGGCTGCTCCGTGGATTTTGCAGCCGCGCCATTCTAAGCTGCTGGTTACTTTGCTCAGTCCGCTTGTAGTATTCTTTTTCGATGGCGGATGAACTTAATCTAGTATTACTCCTGGCTTATCCATACTTTATTGATGCTCCACCCGAAACCACTGCCATACGTGCCGACGCCCATTTCATAAACGTTGGGGTTCAAAACGTAGACTTCGTCGGCTGCCCACAAGGGTATTACTGTAACGTGCTCTTG